>JAQWON010000103.1 GCA_029245825.1 Flavobacteriaceae bacterium | reverse complement strand
CAATTATGGCTTCTCGATCAGTTATATGAACAACTACCCCTTCTATTATTTCATCTTCATCTGACGAATTAAAACTTTTTTCAACTAATGATTCAAATTCTTTTAATTGCTTGTCATCAATCAAATCGATTCCTTCTTGATAATTATGCCAATCAAAATCTTCTATTAGATTTTGATTTGGCTCAGAGTGTTTTATTTTTTCTGAAGGCTTATCTATATTTTCTTTTTTCTCGATAGAAGATGATTTTGAAGGTAGTTTTTTCTCATAATCTTTCTTCTTAGTTTCTTTCTTTGAAGTTACAGGCTTTGAAACTGGTTTAGTTTTTTTGGTCATATGGTATTTTTGTATTCTAATACATTAAGGAAATCAAGTTTGGTATTAGAAGTGGTTATTTATTTTTTTAGCTTTTGATCTTTCCTTTAACAAATTAAAAGCCTGCAAATTTATATTTTATATCTCTATTAACAAATAATATCAAGTAATTTCTTCAAGAAAGTATTTGTTTTAAATGATTCATAATTATATCGAAGACTTCTTCTATAGTCAGATTTGAAGTGTTAATTTGAATCGAATCTTTAGGAACTATTAAAGGTGATATTTTCCTCTGTTTATCTGTTTTGTCTCTTAAAATGATATTTTTTTTTATTTTTGTTTTTGAAATTTTTATATTTTTTTTTATCATTTCATTCCAACGTCTCTTAACTCTAGTATCAATTGATGCGTTAAAAAAAAATTTGTAATTAGCATTGGGAAAAACAACCGTTCCAATATCTCTTCCCTCAATGACTAGTCCTTTGATTATTTTTAATAACCTAAGTTGATTTAAGACGAATGAACGAACAAGTGGTATTTTTGCAATTATACTAACCTTCTCGGAAACACCATGTGAGCGGATTTCTTCATCTAGTTTATTATCATTAAAATAGAGCACGTTAGAATTGCTATTTAAAACAAAACTTGATTCATTTAAAGCATCTTTTAGAAGATTAAGCTTTATAGAGTCAGGCTCAAAAAAACCATTATTTATTGAAAAAAGAGTTATAGCTCTATATATAGATCCAGTATCTACATAGTTATATCCTAAATTTTTTGATATTTTTTTAGCAAGAGTACTTTTTCCAGTTGATGCAAATCCATCTATTGAAATAATAATTGGCTTAGAGGACATCAGAATTTTTTAGGATTTAATACAAATTGATTTGTAAGACCAAGTTTTATAACTTCATACATTTCACTTACATAATGAAAAGTTAAACCAGTTAAATAGCTTGAATCAATTTCTTCTACATCTCTTCTATTATCATTAGAAAGAATAATTTCTTTTATTTTTGATCGTTTTGCAGCTAAAATTTTTTCTTTTATTCCACCAACAGGAAGTACTTTACCTCTAAGAGTAATCTCCCCAGTCATTGCTAATTTGCTCCTGACTTTCTTTTGGGTCATCAGTGAAACTAAAGATGTCATCATTGCTATACCGGCGCTTGGCCCATCTTTAGGGGTTGCACCTTCTGGAACATGAATATGAAAGTTATATTTTCCAAAAGGAAAATCATTTAAACCCAATTTTTTTGAATTAGATTTTATGTACTCCAAAGAAATAGTTGCTGATTCTTTCATGACATTACCTAAATTACCAGTAATTGATAGTATGCCCTTACCATCAGAAACTGCAGATTCAATAAAAAGAATTTCTCCTCCAAATGAAGTCCAGGCTAGGCCAACAACAACACCAGCTGAATGATTGTTTTCATATTTATCACGATGTACTTTTTCAATTCCTAGAATTTTATGTAAATCTTTCGTTAATGGTTTTTTAATATAACTTTCTTCTAAACTTATAGACTTGGCAACGTAACGAACACATTTAGCAATTTGTTTTTCTAAACCTCTAACTCCGGATTCACGAGTATAGCTTTCGATTATTTTAATTAAAATATCTTTGTTCAATGACAGGTCATTCCTTTTTAGGCCATGTTCAATTAGCTGTTTGGGAAGCAAATGTTTTTTTGCAATTAAAGACTTTTCTTGAACTGTATATCCAGTCATATTAATTGTTTCCATTCGATCAAGAAGTGCAGGATATATAGGAGAAAGACTATTTGCAGTTGCAATAAACATAACTTTAGATAAATCATAACCCATTTCTAAAAAATTATCATGAAACTTTGTGTTTTGTTCAGGGTCAAGTACTTCAAGTAAAGCTGCCGCAGGATCACCTTGAACTCCAGAATTAATTTTATCAATTTCATCAAGTACAAAAACAGGATTTGATGTGCTTGCTTTTTTAATTGCTTGAATTATTCTTCCCGGCATAGCTCCTATATAAGTTTTTCTGTGCCCCCTTATTTCAGCCTCATCTCTCATACCTCCTAACGAAATCCGCACATATCTTCTGCCAAGAGCTTCAGCAATTGATTTGCCTAATGATGTTTTACCCACGCCAGGAGGGCCATAGAGGCAAATAATTGGAGATTTCATATCATTTCTAAGCTTAAGAACTGCTAAATGTTCAGTGACTCGGTTTTTGACCTCTTTTAATCCATAATGGTCTCTGTCAAGAATCTTTTGAGCCCTTTTCAAATCAAAATTATCAACTGAATGATCATTCCATGGAAGATCAATAAAAAGATCAAGATAATTTCTTTGAACAGAATATTCTGCTAATTGAGGATTCATTCTTTTTAACTTTGAAAATTCTTTATCAAAATGTTCAGAAACCGTCTCAGACCATTTTTTGTCTTTTGACCTACTTTTCATTTCATCCAATTCTTCCTCATATGAAACTTCCCCAAGTTCCTCTTGAATTGTTTTCATTTGCTGTTGAAGATAATATTCTCTTTGTTGTTGATTTAAATCATTTCTGACTCTTGACTGAATATCATTCTTTAGTACAAGTTTCTGATATTCAATATCCATATATTTAAGAGACATCAACGCTTGCTTATTTATATCTAAGACCTCAAGAATTTTCTGTTTTTCTTTTACAGACAGGCTCATATTTGACGAAATAAAATTTATCAAAAATGATGGGCTTTGAATGTTTTTTATAGCAAAGGAGGCTTCTGAAGGTATGTTGGGGTTATCTTTAATGATTTGAAGAGCCATATCTTTGATTGATTCAATTGTTGCATCAAATTCAGAGTTTTTTTGTGAAGAATTTTTTTCTTCTACTGATTCAACTTGAGCACGTAAATAAGGCTTTTTATTAATAAATTTCTTTATTTTAAACCTCTTCTTGCCCTGAATTATAATAGTTGTATTCCCATCTGGCATTTTTAGAACTCTCAATATTTTTGCAGCTGTTCCAATTGAATAAATTTCTTGAGGACTAGGATGCTCTATGTCTTTATCTTTTTGAGCAGAAACGCCTAAAATTTTATTGCCCTTATTTGAATCATTTATTAATTGAATTGATTTATCTCTTGTTGCAGTTATAGGGATCACAACGCCAGGAAATAAAACAGTATTTCTTAAAGGTAAAATTGGAATAGAATCTGGAAGCTCCTCTTTTTTTAAAGCCTCTTCATCTTCACTTGTCAATAAGGGGATCAATTCAGCTTCAGACTCAAAGTCTTTAAGGGACAAATTGTCTAATATGTTAAACTTTGGAATATTCATTTATTTTTTCCTGTCAAATTGTCATAAAAATTTTACTATAAAAAACTTTATAGATATACTGCAATATAGTTCAAGATTTGTGCCAAAAATAAAATATGACACTGAAAAAATTATTTGTTTGAGGTATATACTTTTCTCAGAAGAAAAGCAGCTGTAACGAATAGTACAAAAAACATGAAAATTGAATTTCTCATTCCTCCAGAAAACTGCGTTATAATACCAAAAGTAGTCATACCAATAACAATTGCAATTTTTTCAGTGACGTCATAAAAACTAAAAAAAGAGGTTGTGTTAAGAGTATTAGGGATAATCTTAGAATATGTTGATCTTGATAGTGACTGCATCCCGCCCATGACTATTCCAACTAATCCTGCTGCAATATAGAATTGAAATGGGGCTTTAATAAAGAAGGCATAAACGCATACTAAAGCCCATATTAAATTAATAGCAATTAAAGTAGCTATATTTCCATATTTCTCTGATGCAATTGTTGTCATTATAGCGCCAAATATTGCAACAATCTGTATCAGCAGAATACTTATTATAAGACCGAGGGTCTTAGCTCTTTCAGAATCCCATGATATCTCTGATTCACCAAAATAAGCTGCAATAAGCATTACAGTTTGTAATGCAATGCTATAGACAAAAAATGCACGCAAATACCTCAACAAGTTTAAATCTTCCTTTAATTGATTCCAAACTTTTTTCAATTCTAAATAACCATTCCATATAATGTCCTTTCTGAATTTTTTTGAGTTACTGTTTCCTTCTGGCAAATAATAAAATGAATATTGACTAAAAAAAGACCACCAAAGTCCAACGGTTATGAATGAATACTTCATTGCTTTAATAGTTGCTTCTTCATAGCTGCCTTCAATTCCATAAAAATTAGGGTACATAACCATTGATAAATTAATTAACAGTAAGATTACACTGCCTATATATCCAAAAGCAAATCCTTTTGCACTTGTTCTGTCATGTTGCTCGGGAAAAGCAATATCTGGTAGATAGGAATTATAATAAACTAGACTTCCCCAAGCTCCAATCAAACCAAAAAAATAAAATACTAAACCCATTTTTAGTGAATTGATGTCAAGCCAATAAAGGCCAATGCAAGAAAAAGATCCTAGATAAACAAAAAACTTCATGAATCTTTTCTTATTTCCTATAAAGTCTGCAATCCCAGAAAGAATAGGCGAAATAAAAACAATTACCGTAAATGCGAGAGCAGTGATATAACTAATTAAAGAAGTGTAATTTATTTCATTGTTGAAAACACTAACAGTATTTGTTTCAACAAATAATGAACTGTAATATATAGGAAAAATAGTAGAGGTTATAACTAAAAAAAATACAGAATTTGCCCAGTCGTAGGATGCCCAAGCATTTATGATCGTTTTACTTCCTTTTTTTAATGGAAATTTAATGCTCATAAAATAGTTTGATAGGCAATTTAATGATTGATAGTTAAAAACAAGTAAGATATATCAATTTTACTTAACCTTTTTAATCTTCTTTATTTAAATTTGAATATGAAAAATTACCATTTCTTTTTTCTATATATGCTCATGGTAAGTTGCAAATGTTCATCTCAGGAAAAAATTAAAGATAATCACTCGTATAAAATTAAAAAGACTGATACTGAATGGAAAAATCAACTCCCCAAAGTAAGCTATTATGTCTTAAGACAATCCGGAACAGAATATGCCTTTACTGGAAAATATAATGATCACTATAAAGAAGGAGTTTATAAATGTATGGGATGTGGGGCTGATTTATACAGTTCTGAATATAAATATAATTCAAGATGTGGTTGGCCATCATTTGATAGAGGTGAAGATGATAATTTAGAATATAGTATAGATTATAGTCATGGGATGATTAGGACTGAAATTAAATGTAAAAACTGTGGAGGGCATTTAGGTCATCTTTTTAATGATGGTCCTAAAAATACTACAAGTAAAAGACACTGCATTAACTCTGCAGCATTAATTTTTGACCCTGAAAGTGAATAATAAAAAGTCAAAAATGGAATGGGAAAAAATTCTCTCACCTGAACAATACCAAGTTTTAAGAAAAAAAGGTACTGAAAAACCTTTTACAGGAGAATACAATAATCATTTTGAAAAAGGTAATTACAGTTGTTCTGGATGTGGAAAAAAGCTTTTTAAAAGTAAAAATAAATTTATAAGTAATTGTGGTTGGCCTAGTTTTGATTCTCCAATAAAAGATTCAGTTAAAGAATTAACAGATTTCAGTCATAGAATGATTAGAACTGAAGTTATCTGCAATAATTGTGGTGGTCATCAGGGACATGTTTTTAATGATGGTCCAACAAACACTGGTAAAAGATATTGCATTAATTCAATTAGTTTATCTTTTAAAAAAGAATCTTCTTCAAAGGAGGAATAAACTATTAGTTTGCTAAATTTGCGATACTTTTAATTTTTATTTATGGCTGAATATGACATAGTTGTAATTGGTAGTGGTCCGGGTGGCTATGTTACTGCAATACGTGCCTCACAATTGGGGTTTAAAACTGCTCTAGTAGAAAAAGAAAGTCTTGGAGGCGTCTGCCTTAACTGGGGATGTATTCCAACTAAAGCGCTGCTTAAATCTGCACAGGTTTTTGATTACCTAAAGCATGCAAAGAATTATGGTATTAACATTGAAAAGTATGACAAAGACTTTAATGCTGTGATTAACAGGAGTAGAAATATTGCTAATGACATGAGCAGAGGAGTTAATTTTCTAATGAAAAAAAATAAAATTGATGTTATTGAGGGTTTTGGAAAAATCATGCCAAATAAAATTGTGAAAGTAACAAACGCAAAAATGACTCAAGATCTTAAAGGTAAAAATATAATCTTAGCTACTGGAGCGCGCTCAAGGGAGATTCCTTCAATCCCAAAAGATGGAAAAAAAATATTTGGCTACCGTGAAGCAATGACTCTAAAAAAGCAACCTAAAAGCATTATCATAGTTGGCTCTGGTGCTATAGGAGTAGAGTTTGCATACTTTTATAATTCAATGGGCAGCAAAGTAACTTTAATCGAGTATTTAGATAGAGTTGTACCTGTTGAGGACCATGAAATATCAAAACAATTACAAAAAAGTTTTCAAAAAAATGGTATTGATGTAATTACAAACTCTGAGGTTGTATCAGTTGAAAAGAATTCAAAGGGAATTTCTGCTAAAGTCCTTACTAATAATAAAGAACATGAAATTAAAGCAGATGTTCTTCTTTCTGCTGTTGGAATAAAAAGTAATATAGAGGAGATTGGTATAGAAGAGGTTGGAATAGCCGTTGATAAAGACAAAATAATTGTAAATAATTTCTATCAAACAAATATTCCTGGTTATTATGCAATTGGAGATGTTACAAAGGGACAAGCATTAGCTCATGTTGCTTCTGCAGAAGGAATAGTTTGTGTTGAAAAAATAGCTGGTAAAGATGTTGAACAAATAGATTATACTAATATTCCTGGCTGCACTTATTGTTCACCTGAAATAGCTTCAGTTGGATTAACTGAAAATCAAGCAAAAGAAAAAGGATATGAAATCAGGGTAGGGAGATTTCCATTCTCTGCTTCTGGAAAGGCAAAGGCAAGTGGAAACGATGAAGGTTTTGTAAAGGTAATTTTTGATAAAAAATATGGAGAATGGCTTGGCTGTCATATGATTGGTCTTGGAGTAACAGACATGATTGCCGAAGCAGTTCTAGGGCGTAAACTTGAAGCTACAGGTGAAGAGGTTTTAAAAACAATTCACCCTCACCCTACAATGAGTGAAGCTTTACTTGAAGCTGTTGCGGATGCATATGGTGAAGTTATACATCTTTAAATGATTTGATAATACTCTCAACACCTAATCTATAACTATTTAAGCCAAAACCTGCTATAATTCCTTTAGCAACTGGACTAATAAATGATTTGTGTCTATAATC
>JAQWON010000100.1 GCA_029245825.1 Flavobacteriaceae bacterium | reverse complement strand
CAGAAATCATCCGTGCATATGTTGATGGCATCAACAAATATATAACTGATATAAATAGAACTCCAAATGATCTACCCCTACCATTTAAAATCTTAGGAATAAAGCCAAATCTTTGGACTCCAGAGGTTGTAATTTCAAGGCACCAAGGATTATTAGGGAATATAAACCAAGAACTTCAAATTGGAAGAGCTGTTGCTCTTTTGGGTGAAGAAAAGGTTAAAGAACTAATATGGTTTCATCCAAAGGATCCAAAGATCAAATTAGATCCAAAAATTGATAAGGACCTACTTTTTGAAAATATACTATCTCCATATAATGCATTTAGAAAAACACTAAAATTTTCTAGAAAAAGTGTTTTAGGAAATTATAAACCCAATTCAGATAAAATTGCCACTAATAACAAAATAAAAATTGACTCTCTATCAATTGGAAGTAATAACTGGGTAGTTAGTGGTAGTAAAACTGAAGATGGAAATACCTATATGGCAAATGATCCTCATAGAAGAATTTCAGTGCCATCGCTAAGATACATGGCTCATTTAATATCGCCTAATTGGAATGTAATTGGTGGCGGGGAACCTGAAATACCAGGCATATCAATAGGGCATAATGAATATGGAGCTTGGGGTCTTACCGTATATAGAACAGATGGGGAAGACTTATATCAATATGAAATTAATCCGAAAAACCCTCTAGAATATAAATACAAGGGGGAATGGAGGGAAATGAAAATAATTAAAGAAGTTATTCCCGTTAAAGATAAAGAACCAGTTGAAGTTACACTAAAGTATACTCATCATGGTCCAATAACTTATATCGATAAAAAAAAGAATATTGCTTTTGCTGTAAGATGCGCTTGGCTTGAAATCGGTGGATCTCCTTATTTAGCTTCTTTAAGAATGAATCAGGCCAAATCTTGGGAAGAATTTAGAGATGCTTGTAATTACAGCAATATTCCAGGGGAAAACATGATTTGGGCTGATATCAATGGAAATATTGGTTGGCAAGCTGTTGGAATTGCACCAATTAGAAACAATTTTAGTGGATTAGTGCCTATTTTGGGAGATGGCAGTTATGAGTGGGAAGGATATCTGCCTATAATTAAAAAACCCAATGAGTATAATCCTGAAAGAGACTTTATTGCTACAGCAAATCAAAATGTAACATCTGAAAATTATAAATACTGGAACGCAATTGGTTATTCTTGGTCAGATCCTTATAGAGGGGACAGAGTCAATGAAGTACTAAATCAAAAAGATCTACTAAGTATTGAAAAAATGAAAGATTTACAAGTTGATGTAACATCTTTACCAGCAAAAAAATTAATTCCTATGCTTGATCAAATTTCTCTTGATTCCAAAAATTCGGCTTTAAAAGAAAAATTATTTGATTGGAATTTTGAACTTTCTCCTAATTCAATCCCTGCTGCTATTTATGTCTCATGGGAGAATGAAATAAAAAAACTAGCACACAAGAAATTTGTTCCAAAAAAAGCTAAAGAATATATTCAGTCTATTCAACTCAAAAAAATAGTTGATTGGATAGAACTTCCTGAAAAAAAAATTTTTGGCTCTAACCCTACTCTAGGTAAAAATCAATTTTTAAAAGAATCCTTTATTTATGCAATGAAAAATCTTGAAAAAAAACTAGGATCAGATACAACTAATTGGCAATATGGACAAGAAAAATTTAAACATACATTCATGACTCATCCTCTAGGTAAAATAGTAGATAAAGAGACCGCAGCTAAGTTAAACCTTGGTCCTCTTCCAAGAGGCGGAAATTCATACACCCCTGGCTCTACAGGTAGTAATGATAGTCAATCTAGTGGGGCTACTTTTAGATTAATAGTAAATACTGGGGATTGGGACTCAGCAATTGCTAACAATAGTCCCGGGCAATCTGGTGATCCAGACAGTCCTTTTTACAGCAATCTTTTTGAAAAATGGGCAAAAGATGAATATTTCCCCATGAACTTTTCTAAAGAGAAAATCAAATCAACTACATATAAAAGAACCTATCTAACTCCAAGCAAAACTAAAATGATAATTTATAAATTAAAGTTTTAGTTTTATATCTAAGGGTGTTTTGCCAGATATTCGAGTGTCGTCCTTAGTCATTATTTTAAAACTTTTAGTCTTATAAGAGGTTTTAAATTTTTCAAATTCATTATCTGGGAATTTAGATAGAGTTCTAGTTTTCAGATCGATAAATCCAAAAATTAATTCAAGTCGAGCTAAATTTACTCCATTAGGACTATAGAAATTCTGAAGTAATCTTCCAAAACTTCCATCATCACTATACCCATCAACTTCAACACTCACAATAAACTCATCCTCTAATTTTAATTCCTTGTAATAATACATGTGCTCATAAAAAACTACAGGACCTCTCATATGAACCTCTAGTTTATCTTTTGTTAATCCAATTGAATCAAAAAAAGACATCCTTGCGTCTGCAGAATATTTAATATATGAATGGTTTGCAAGATGCCAATTAGCATCTAAATCAGGCCAAAGAACAGAGTATTTTTTTTTAAACATTAATGGGAGCTTTTAGGATTATAGGTATAAAAAATCTCCTAAGTTCACTTAGGAGATTTTTAGATTAATATTATATGATGAGAGAATTATTCTTCGACCTTTATTTCAACTCTTCTGTCAAACTCTACTCTTCTATTTGAAGCTCTACCAGCTGTTGTATTATTATCAGCAGCAGGTCTAGTCTCTCCAAAAGCTTCAGTATTAAGTCGTGAACCATCAACTCCCATAGCAACTAAAGCATCTTTAACTGCTTTTGCTCTTTTTTCAGAAAGTGCTTGATTAAAGTTAGTTGGGCCATCACTTGAGGCATGACCTTCAATAGTAAGAACTGCATCAGCGAACTCCTCCATTAGAGCTTTAATTTCAGAAAGCTTAGAAGAACCTCCCTTACTTATTCTGGAACTACTAACCATAAACATAATCTTAGATTTATCACTATTCAAGAAATCGGTTAATTCTTGAGGCAATGATTTGTCTGGACATCCATTGTCAGTACCTGCTTCGTTAGGACAAGCATCATCTTTATCTAGTACACCATCTCCATCACTGTCAGGCCAAGGACAACCATTGTTTTCGCCAGCCTCTTTTGGGCAAGCATCATCATTGTCTGATACTCCATCTCCATCAGAATCTGGACAACCACCCATTTCTGCACTACCGGCAGCATCAGGACATGCATCTTCATTATCAGCCACTCCATCTCCGTCAGAATCTGGACAACCATTAAGATCAGCAGATCCAGCCTCTTCTGGACAAGCATCTTTATTGTCTGGAATTCCATCAGAATCTCCATCAGGACATCCATCGAATTCTTTCAAACCAGGAACTTCTGGACAAGCATCGTTCTTGTCAGACACACCATCTTTGTCTGTGTCTTGTGATCCAAAATTGTAGCTTACTCCTATAACGTGCTGAAGGTGATTGTATGCTCCGTTTTCACTAGCAGATCTATAGGAAGTGCTAGCAGCTATTGCCCAATTATCAGAAACAAAAAAATTAACACCTATACCTCCAAGGTAAGTTCTAGCGGCTTCACTAGAAGGAAACATTCCTTCTCTATCATATCCGTCGTTAAAACTTGTTATACCATATCCTCCAAACAGATAGGGCACTGTATTGCCTTCAGAAATGTTATATTTTAAAACTCCATCTAACGAGAAATAATCAACAGATCCGGAACTAATATCTAATGAGTTTGAACCATACTGGGCGCCAAGTGATAATCCATTAGCGATATACCTTGAAAGACTCACGGCAGGTACCCCAAAACCCGTATCGGAATCAACTGAATCGTCTTGAATTCCAACTAGATTTGCTCCTATACTAACTGCCCATGGGTTCTCTGAGGTTTGAGCAAATGATAGCGATAATGTCAAAATGAAACAAAACGATAGATAAATAATTTTTTTCATAAGTCAAATTTTACTGTTTCTAACAAATAAATATCTGGTAAGATATAAAAAAAATCACTTTTTTAAGTAAAAAGAAAATTTATTTATAAACAAAAAACAGGGCTCTGATTTTTATAAATTACAGTTCTCAGGGGTGTAATTAAATTTTGATGGCTGAAAACCATATTTAAAAATTAATTCAAATGTGACACCGTTTACAGTTTCTTCCTGCCTCTCTTCAACAACAAAATTATCGTCTGATAATTCAACTATTGATATAATTTGATTGTATTCTTGGGATTGATCAAAATCTACTTCGAATTGAGAGTAATCCTGAGGGCTTTTTTCAACCCATCTCCATCTGCCATCTTCAAAATGAACTGGTTTGCCTTGAACATCATAAAATGTCCATAAGTATGTTCCGTATCCCGTGAATGTTATGACAACAGTATTTGATGGATAACAACCTTCACTTGTTGGATTTTCAGGCGTTTCTACACATCGAGACTCCCACTCTTCCTCGAAAAGCTTACATAAAGGATCACTAATAGCAGCATTATCTCCATTACCACCAGACTGAGCATCTATTCTTATAAGCCTCCATTGTTTTTGAATTTTAAAATGATTACTACCTGCAGGAGCATCAGAAACAATAGGTTCTTCCTTTTTGGCATCAATGCTAAGATTTTGGCCAATATTACAGAAATCTGATGTCTGCTGACCAAAAATAATATTAAAGCTAAGGTCTCCTTGTTCACTGATTTTTATAGAATCAAATGTAGCAACACTTCCTATTTGAGGCAACGAAGCTTCTTCGCTGTAATTTTCTTGCATTAAAAATATTTTATCAACTTCTACTTTTGTAGGATCACTCTCATCAAAACTTATAAGATAAACTCCATTAAAAAACCTAGGTTCTTTGGAAGAATCGTTTAAATCTGAAACCTTAAGTATGTAATTTCCTTCACTTGTAAATTCAAGAGAATTTATATAACACTGGGCAATGGATTTTGAAGAAACATCAGAATTGTTTTCTATATTCCATTTACCAACAAAAAGAGCATTGAACTCTTGTTTTATCTCAATTTTTTCCTCAACTGATAAATGAGGATCTATTCCTGCTTTTGGACTACAACGAATCAAGAAAAAAACTGAAAAAATAACTACGAAATAAAAAAAGTTTTTCAATTAAAAATGAAATTTTCTTATAGCCAAAGATATTAAATATTAAGCAATTCAATTTTATTATTAATAATTAACTTAATTATTTAACAAGTACCATTGATCTACCCTTTTTTGAGAATTTTTACTAATATCAAGCCAAAATAAATTAATATCAGCATAATGATAATTCTTTACTAAAGACAAAAATATTCTGCCAGGGATTTTAGGTACAGTTGACCATAAAATTCCGTCAGAAACCTTAACTGACAAAACATTTGAATAAATTTTTCCGTCTTTAAAAAGCAGTCCCTTATGTTCTCCCTTTAAAGAATAGTTTTTAGTGCTCCAACTGATTGGATTAGTAGTTACTCCGCCTTTAAACCATTTCTCCTTAGGAAGATTATTCATTTTATAAGTATTCCAACTAACAAACCCCCCTACATCATCAGGATTTATCATTGGCTTAATAGATTTAAATTCGTCTGGTAAAATCCTTGTCCCAATTAAATATGCAGCAACTAATTTATCTTTTAAAGGTTTATCATCAAAGTAATCTTTAATCAATTGAATTGCATGCATAGTTCCCTGACTATGGGTTGCAATAATGATAGGTTTGCCATTATTGTAATGTTCTATATAATATTCAAATGCATTTTTTAAATCTTCATAAGCTAAAGTCCAAGCTCCAATACCTGGAGATTCATTTCTTAAGTCAACAATTGAATAGGGTTCTGAAAATATCCTGTAGTGTGCCTGTCTGTAAAAAGGTGCATATAGATTTGCAGAGGAAACCCATGCAGATGCTTGATATTTTATAGCCTTTTGAATTATTTCCTTTCTGAAATATTCATCAGAGATATCTGCATTTAAAGAAGGGTTTTTTCTGTCAGAAAAAAGAGTTGGATATATGTAGAAAACATCTGCCTGCTTTTCAGAGTAATCTCCTGTTATCTGAATTAAATCTTTAGGGTATTTTCCAGGCAGTACTGCCCAACTCTCATTTTTTGAATAATTTGGCTTAGAGGGTATATTATCTTTCTCAAAATTTGATGTTTTATAAGCCATCTTGCAATTGATGAAAACAATAAAGAAAAGAAAGGTGCAAAAGTTAATTCTCATAAGGACAAATATAAAATTTTGATAAAAAATGAAAGAATTTTTTTGTTAAAATTAAATCACTATAATTGTTATATTTATGACTCTAAAAAATGAAAAATGAAAAATATCTATTTCCTACTAATCGTTTTTTTTGCCAGTATTGTAAACGGCCAAAATTTCTCAACCTCAATGATGGAAAATATAAAACCCAGAAATATTGGCCCTGGGGGTATGAGTGGAAGAGTAACAGCTATTGATGTTGTAAATAATAAACCTGAGATAATTTATGTTGGAACAGCATCAGGAGGTTTATGGAAATCTGAAAGTGGCGGAATAAAATGGAAGCCCATATTTGATGACCAATTGACTGCATCAATTGGTGCAATTGCAATTCAACAATCAAATCCAGATGTGATTTGGGTGGGAACTGGTGAAGGTAATCCAAGAAATAGTCTAAACGGAGGTTATGGAATTTTTAAATCTTTAGACGGAGGTAAAACATGGAACTCAATGGGTTTAGAAAAAACTAGACATATTCATAGAATAATTATCGATCGCTTTAACCCAAAAACAGTTTATGTTGCAGCTATTGGCTCTCCATGGGGGGAACATCTAGAAAGAGGGATTTATAAAACAATTGATGGTGGCAAAAGTTGGAAAAAAATATTGTTTGTTAATAATAAAACCGGCGCTGCAGATATGGTTGTTGATCCAATAAATCCTAGTAAAATAATTGTTGCAATGTGGGAACACAAAAGAGATCCATGGTTTTTTAAATCAGGTGGAAAAGGAAGCGGTTTGTTTATAACTTATGATGGAGGAGAAAATTGGAAAAAGAAAACAGATAAAGATGGACTTCCTAAAGGAAACCTTGGAAGAATTGGCCTAGCTATATCTAAAAGTAAAAGCAATATTGTTTATGCTCTTATAGAATCAAAAAAAAATGCTCTCTATAAATCAATTGATGGGGGAGAAAATTGGAAAAAGATTAATGATAAAAGAGGTATTGGAAATCGTCCATTTTACTACTCTGATATTTTTGTTGACCCTCAAAATGAAAATAGAATTTATAGTGTTTTTACCTATGTTAATGTTTCTGAGGATGGGGGAAGAAGTTTTAAACAATTAATGCCTGCGTATGGAACAGATAATGGAGTACATCCTGATCATCATGCATGGTGGATCCATCCAGATAATGGTTCATTCATTATAGATGGAAATGATGGGGGTTTAAATATCAGCAGAGACGGAGGGAAATCATGGAGATTTATCGGCAACATTCCTGTAGCTCAATTTTATCATATAAGTGTAGATAATGAGTTTCCATATAATGTGTATGGAGGAATGCAAGATAATGGATCTTGGAGAGGGCCAAGTTATGTATGGAAAACCCAGGGTATTAGGAACTCTTACTGGCAAGAAATTGCATTTGGTGATGGTTTTGATGTTGTACCTGATCCTGATGATTCTCGATATGGTTACGCTATGAGTCAGCAAGGCTATGTATCAAGATATGATTGGATGACAGGAAACAATTATATCATAAGACCTACTCATCCAGATCCAGATATGAAATTAAGATTTAATTGGAATTCTGCAATAGGACAGGATCCATTTAAAAACAATGTTGTCTATTTCGGGAGCCAGTTTGTTCATAAGACTGAAGATAAAGGAATTACGTGGGAAATTATTTCACCTGATCTTACAACAAATGATCCTGAAAAGTTAAATCAAAGTGAAAGCGGAGGATTGACACTAGATGCCACAGGAGCAGAAAATTATTGTACAATTCTTGTAATTGAACCATCTCCAGTTGAGAAAGATATGATATGGGTTGGAACTGATGATGGAAGAGTACATGTAACAAAAAATGGTGGAAATAACTGGGAAGAAGTAACGAGCTCAATAAAAGATCTTCCAAAAGGTAGTTGGGTTACTCAAATAAGAGCCTCAAATAAAAATAAAGGCGAAGCCCTTTTAGTTGCTAATGATTATAGGAGATTTAATTATAAACCTTATGTATATAGAACAATTAATTATGGAAAATCATGGAAGAGAATAGTAAATACAAATGATGCTTTTGGTTATGCCCTAAGTGTTATTGAAGATATTGAAAGTAAAAACCTTTTATTTCTTGGAACAGATGATGGACTTTACCTCTCTTTAAATGCTGGTGAAAAATGGGAGAAATTTGATTCAAAGATTTTTCCAACAGCACCAGCAAGAGATCTTATAATACACCCTCGGGAACATGATTTAGTTATTGGAACCTTTGGAAGAGCTGCATGGGTATTAGATGATATTCGTCCTTTAAGGGAAATTTCTAATGATCCAAATATCACTTCTAAAGAAATACATCTATTTAATCCTCCTGAAGCATACATGGCCGCATACCAACAACCTACTGGCAGTAGGTTTGGTGCAGATGCCCTTTATAATGGTGAGAATAGAAAAAGAGGCGCAATGATTACCTATTTTTTTAATCCTAAAAAGAAAAATTCAGAAGAAGTAAAAAATAATGATTCGAACAAAAATAAAAAAAGTGATAACATAAAGAAAAAGCTTGAAGACTCAATAAAACTTAAAATTTATGATGGAGAACGTTTAATTAGGACTATAAAAAAGAAAGCTCCTGAAAAAGAGGGTTTTTATAGAATCTATTGGCAAATGGATGAAAAGGGAGTTGAAAGGCCAAGCAGAAGAATTAGAAAATTAAAAGCTGAACCTTCAGGAGTTACTGTCAAACCTGGTGTTTACTCGCTTAACCTTACTTATGGAAATTCAGTTTCTAAAAGCGAAATTAAGGTTTCTACTGACCCTCGATTAAATTATGAAAAAGAAAAAATTGATCAAGTATATAACAATTCAAAGATTTTGGAAAGCTGTCTAATGACTACCACAAAGGCAGTTAAACAATTAGTGGAAAGCAAGGAAACGATCAAGACAATCTCAAATCATTTAAAAAAATACAATGAAAAAAAATATGACTCAATAATTAAATCATCTAACAAAATATCAAAAAGAATAGATGAATTATTATCTCTTTATATCGGAAAAGAAGACAAGAGACAGGGTATTACAAGGAATCCTGAGATTACAGTTATGAGAAGACTATCTGCTGCCTCAACATATGTATTATCTAGAAAAACAGGTATTTCTAAAACAGAAATAAACCTGATGAAACATTTAAAAGAAGAATTAGATAATGCGCTAATCAAAACCAATAGTTTTTTTGAAAGTGAGTGGATTGAATTTAAATCAAATGTTGAAAAGCAGACAATACCTATTTTTAAAGAAGTTGAAAATATAAAACTTGAATATTAATTGAGTTGTATTCTAAAAAGGGTTTAAATTTTACCATTCTCTTTTAGCGTTTATTTTTTTCTGAGCTTTGATTTCTTTCTCTGAAACAACCTTAAGCAAAGATGGATGCTGTTCAATTGAATATTGGATTTTTTCAATTATTGAATCAACAGAGTCTTTTTTATAATTTATTTCTAAGGGGTTTTTTATATTCATAGACTGAAGTATTCCCTTTTTTTTTATTATTATACCCCTTTTATCAAAAGATCTTCTAAAACCATCTATAACAATTGGAATTACAATTGGCTTATACTTTTTAATAATATGTGCAGTCCCCCTTCTTATAGGATAAAAAGGCTTTGTAGTACCTTGAGGAAAAGTTATTACCCAACCATCATCTAATGCAATACCAATGTTTGAAATATCACTCATTTTTACATTTCTTTTTACTTCTTTTCCTTTTTCTCTCCAAGTCCTTTCAACTGAAACTGCACCTGCATAGGCTAAAATTCTAGGTAAAATGCCTGATTTCATTGTTTCTTTAGCAGCAACATAGTATATATTTAATTTTGGACTCCACAAGTATCCAACATTTTTTATAGAATCTATTCTACCACTTAAACTAGCATTAAAAACATGCAACATGGCAGCAACATCAGCAAAATAAGTTTGATGATTTGAAACAAAAAGAACATTAGAATTTGGAAGCTCCTTAATTACATTAGATCCCTCTATTTTAAGTTCATTAAAGCCACGGTAACGTCTGTGGGTAATTATTCCCATGTAACGTATTAGCCATTTTTTAAGTATGAGAAAATGACCAAAAGGATTTCTTTTAAACATTACAATTACTGAGTAGAGGCAAATATATAAATTATTTAAAGCTCAATTTTTTTAAAAGCTGCTTAAATTCATTCAGAATCATCGCTGTTGCGCCCCAAACAAAAACTTCCTCTAAAAAAAAACCTGGAACAAAAATGTCTTTCATGTAAGAAGTAGAAATTTTTCTTTTTGTTAAACTCTTATCATTTAATAAAGAATTTATCGGTGTTTCAATAATTTGATCTACTTCTTTTTTTTGTTTTTGAAAAAAAGGTTTCTCATTGCCAATACTTAAAAAGGGTGTAACAATAAAATTGCTTGGCGGAATAAATACTTTAGTTAACTGTTTAATCTTTAAAACTGAATCTTTTATCAACCCTACTTCTTCTGAAGCCTCCCTTAATGCAGTATTCCAATTAGTTGAATCATTTACCTGAAATTTTCCTCCAGGTAAACTTATCTGTCCAGAATGGATGCCCTTATATATATTCCTTCTGATTAAAATAAATCTTGCTTTTTTATTTTTGTCAGGGTAAATATGAATTAATACAGATGCTTTT
>JAQWON010000063.1 GCA_029245825.1 Flavobacteriaceae bacterium | reverse complement strand
AGGTAAAATAATTTATAATAAAAGTTTTGGACATCACACTTATAAAAAAAACCTGAAAGTCAAGAACGAACACATATATGATCTTGCCTCTTTAACTAAAATATTAGCAGCTTTACCTTTAGTTATCACTGAAGTTGATAGGGGAGAGCTAAATATTGAAGATACTATAGGTGAATTAATACAAGATTATAAGGGTTCTAATAAATCAAGTATTACGATTAAAGAAATTCTATCCCATTACGCACGTCTAGTCCCCTGGATTCCCTTTTATAAGGAAACTTTAGGGAAAAACTCTTTCCCGAAAAGAAAGTACTATAGAAAATCTAAAAGTAATAGGTTTTCTGTTCCTGTTACTGAAAATCTCTATCTAAGATCTAATTATTTTAAAAAAATTGATAAAATAATCAAGAATAGTCCTTTACTTGATACACTTGAATATAGATATTCAGATTTGGCTTTCTTTATAGTAAAGAAATATTTTGACAAAAAATATAATAAATCACTTCAACAAATTGTCCGTGAGAGAATATACAAACCTCTGGGGCTAAAAAGAACAATGTATAATCCAGCTAAAATAATTCCTGCTGAGGAGATAGTCCCATCTGAATTAGATACTTATTTCAGGCACGGCGAACTAAGGGGATATGTCCATGATATGGGGGCGGCAATGCAAAGTGGAATTGGTGGGCATGCCGGTTTGTTTTCTAATGCAACTGAAGTAGGGGTAATCATGCAAATGTTTCTAAAAAAAGGTAAATATGATGGTGAAATCTTGTTTGATGATAAAACATTTGACTTATTTAATTATTGTTATTATTGTGGTAAAGGAAATAGAAGAGGTGTAGGATTTGATAAGCCTCAAATTGAGGGCAGAGGATCGACATGTGGTTGTGTTTCTCCTGAAAGTTTTGGTCATATGGGTTTTACAGGAACTTATGCATGGGCAGATCCAGAACATGAAATAGTATATGTTTTCTTATCAAATAGAACATATCCAACAATGAGTAATAATTTACTTGGCGATCATGATATTAGAACTAGGATTCAAGAAATAATATATGATTCAATAATTTATTAAAATGAAAATTGCAATAGTTTGTTATCCAACCTTTGGCGGAAGTGGAGTAATTGCTACTGAACTTGGTCTATCATTATCAAAAGAAAAAAATGAAGTGCATTTTATTACTTATAAGCAACCTGTTAGATTAGAAAGTATAAATCCTTTTGTCAATTTTCATGAAGTTGTTATTCCAAAATATGATCTCTTTAAATATGAACCATATGAATTAGCATTATCAAATAAATTAGTAGAAGTTATTAAGAGGTTTAAAATTGAATTAATGCATGTTCATTATGCAATTCCTCATGCATACGCGGCATACATGGCCCAAAAAATGTTACAAGAGCAAGGATTTAAAGTCCCCATAATAACTACTTTACACGGTACGGATATAACTCTTGTAGGTAATCTTCCGGTCTACAAGCAGTCTGTAAATTTCAGCATTAACAATTCAGATTATATAACAACCGTATCAGAAAGTTTAAAAAATGACACTTTAAAGTTTTTTGATATTAATAAAGAGATAACTGTTATTCCAAATTTTATAGATTTTACAAAATATGAAGATAAATCTGAGCCTTGCGAGAGGAGTTTTATAGCAAAAAAAGGTGAAATAATAATTACTCATATAAGCAATTTTAGGCCTTTAAAACGAGTGATGGATGTGTTGAGGGTTTTTAAAAAAATAAGAAGTAAATTAAATGTTAGGTTGATAATGATAGGGGATGGTCCCGATAAAGAGAAAGCTCTTAAATATGTAAATAAACATAAAATAAATAAAAATGTTGTTTTTCTTGGCAATAGTAATGAAATAGATAAAATCCTTTGTTTTACTGACTTATTTCTACTTCCATCTGAACAAGAAAGCTTTGGTCTTGCTGCACTAGAAGCAATGGTTCACAAAGTCCCAGTAGTTTGTAGTGCTGCTGGTGGTCTTTCTGAGGTAGTTGAGAATAGCGTTTCAGGTTTTCTTTGCCCCATAGGTGATATTAATGCCATGGCAAAAAGAAGTTTTGAAATTTTATCAGATCAAAATAAACATGCAGAATTTAAAGAGAATGCCTTTAAAAGGGCAAGAAGCTTTGATATTAAAAAAATACTTCCCAAGTATATAAGTATTTATAAAAAAGCAATTAATTTATAGTTTATTTAGGCGAGTAAATGTCTTTAGCATTTTCATAAACTTTACCCTTATCCAGTGTCATTTTTTTAGTTTTAAATGAAAGGTATAATTCCATTTGATCTGAATAATGTTCAGAATCTTTTTTATCAGAACTTCCATAAGAAATTATAGATTCTATTTCTGGACCTGAATCTGTAAACTTTACTAATTCTATATAAGATTCACCGCTCACAACCCTAACTTTTCCTTCCTTATACTTTCTTGAAGTCATGGCAGTAATCACATCAGGTAAACCAAAAGAAGGTAATTCTTTATTCCCTCTAACCAGTTTTTGATATTCACCGAGCATTACCCTTGTTTTCCCAAAATACTTTAGCATATGATTTTTTGTTTCTTTAAGTCCCTCAATAAGATACTCTTCAGTGAAAATTTTAGGCATTTGTAATTTATTATAATATTTCCTTAAATAAGAATACAAAATACCATAAGCACCTGCTCCATATGAGTTTGCATGAGTTTCTCTATCCCATTCTTGTATTTCTTTAATTATTGATTTTAGATTAGGATATTTGTCTTGGTCAATTAAAAACAGTGAGTCAATATTCATAAAAGAATAATTAAATTTTTCTGGGAATTTAGTATCATATTTAATTCGCTTAAAATCAGAATAACTTATTAAATCATAACCATCTATAAGTTGTTTTAATCTCGTAGATCTATTATTATCATATTCTTCAAAACCCATATCCTTAGAAAAATTATCTGATGGGGGATTTTCAAGAGAATCAGTAGATTTAAAAGGAGTATGATTTGCATTGTAAAAATAACCTGATTTTGGCTGTATTACCTGAGGCAAATCCTCAATATCATAGGTCTCTTCCCATAAATTATCCATTGTGTTTCCTTGAACAACACCTTTCCAATTATATCCAGCTGCTCTTTTAGGAATCAAGCCATTTGAAATATAAAAAATCGTGTCATTCTTATCTGCATATCCAATATTATATCCTGGGAGCGCTTTCATTTTAAGTATGTCATAAAACTCTGAAAAATTCTTGGCTTTGTTCATTCTCCACCACTGCTCAAGAGCTCTTATTTCAAATAGAGCAGGTGTGCGAATAGAAAAAAAACCTTGATCTGTTTTTAATGTTGGACCATAAACACTTTTATAATACTTTTTTTTGATTCCTATTGGAATTCCTAAGATCTTCAATGTCAATTTAGCTTTGTGTACTTCCAAATCAAGGTACTGATCATCAACTCGATATTTTAATTTTTTTTCCGGATGCATTTCCAAAACAAAAACATCTGTTTTATCAGGTAAATTTACTGTATGTGCCCAACCCAGATTTTCATTTACTCCAATTAAAATACTAGGACTTCCAGCAAATAAGGCTCCTAATATATTGGTTCCTTCTTCACTACAAAGGTGTGCTTCATACCATGAAACTGGACCATCAAGAGGTTGGTGAGTGTTAATCGCTAAGTATATATTTCCATCAGTTGTTTTTTGGCTATTAAAAGCAAAAGTATTTGAGCCTATTGGAGTTTGATTGATTGGATCAAAATCTAAATTGTTATTTAAAATACGGCTCACCCAATAATCTCCTCTTGATGACATAAAGAGTTGTAATTGACCATATTTCATCATTTTCTTAGGTGTAACCGGAAATAACTTTGAAGATAAAACTTCATCAGGATTGTGTTTTGCATAGCTATTAAGACCAGCAGAATAACCCTCTAACACCCTCAAATATTCAGGACTTATATCGGAATCAAATTTCTTTTTATATAATTCTTCGCTTCCAATAAAACTAGCCAGGAAATCAGCGCCAATACCATCTTTACCAAGATAGTGCCCAAGTAAACCATTTCCAGCCAAATATGCATATTGAATTGTTTCAAAGTCATCTTCTGCATGTGCCCATGCTAATCCATATGCTACCTGAGCATCTGTTTTAGCATAAATATGAGGCACACCGAACGAGTCTCTGACTATCTCAATATCATTAGGATCAATCTGTGAAATCGATGAAAAAGAGATTCCAAAAATTAATATTATTATAAAGTTAAATTTCATTTAAAATCGATTATATACATTCTCCATCTTCCCATGAGGTAACTCCTACAATTTCAGCATAACAAGTGTTGCTATAAGTTTTAGAGTCACATCCGCAAACTGGTTGGTAAATTTCAATACAAAGTGCTTGCTCATCAATTTTAGCTTCATCTATACAGACTTCTGATTCTTTTTCACAACTTACTAGACAAATTAATAAGCAAGAAAATAGAATGACTCTGGACATTTTTAAAATATTATCCAAATATATATATATATACATTTTAAACTTTATAATCGCTAATTAAATAAATATTATATTAGTTTTATATAGCTTTTGTTATAATTGTAAAAATGAGAACAGATATTGTCGTTATAGGAATTATCCTTGTCTATGCGATATGGCGAATTTTTGGAAAAAAACTTTTCCCTAATATGTCTGATAGAGTTGTACACATTTCCAGAATTGTATTCATATTAATTCTTTTGTTTTACTTCTTTTTTGTATCAAATTACCAGAAGTTTCTATGAAATTTTATAAGGTTTGCATAATTTTGGAAAAAATATGCAAATGAACAGACATTTATCGCTAAGATCAGGAAATCCAGTTTTATCAAAAAGTACATTTAAATCCAATGCCTTGTCTGGTAATACCATGACAATTGATGGAACTGTAAATAAAACTGCCATATCGCTATTCATATTAGTGGGATGTGGATACTTATCATTTAATTCGGTAAGCTCTGGACTAATTATTGGATGTGCCATTGTAGGTTTTATAATTGCACTAGTAACAGTTTTTAAAAAGGAGTGGTCTCCAATTACCGTTCCAATTTATGCTGCAGTTGAAGGAGTTTTATTGGGCGGTATTTCATTTTTGTACAATAGTATGTATGAAGGCATTGTCACCAATGCTATTTTTTTGACTGTTGGTATACTACTGTCTTTACTTATGGCATACAAATCAGGTTTAATTAAAGCAACAGAAAATTTTAAATTAGGTGTTGTTGCTGCTACAGGAGGAATATTTTTGATTTACCTGATTAGCTTCATAATGGGATTTTTTGGATCAGGTATGAGCATAATGGATCCAAATAATGCTTCACTAATGAGTATAGGGTTTAGCGTTTTTGTCGTCATAATCGCATCATTGAATTTAGTATTGGATTTTGATTTTATTGAAGAAGGTTCTGAGAAAGGAGCTCCCAAGTATATGGAATGGTATGGAGCTTTTGGACTTCTTGTTACCCTAATATGGTTATATCTTGAAATTCTGCGTCTTTTGGCAAAAATAAATTCTAGACGTTAATTTATTTTACAAACTCTAGAGAGAAAGATAAATCGATTAAATCCTCCATTTCAGCTAGCATAAACGAAGGTGCCTTTATACCAAACTCATTTAGGGAAATTTTGAAATTGCCGTCTAATTGAATTTTATTATTCTTTCTATTTACCACAGTTAGGATGTCTTTACTTATAGTTTTTCCATGAAATTCTAAATTTCCTTTAAAAGTGATTGAGTCATTATCACTAATAATATTTTCACTGTAAAAACGAATTTCAGGAAATTTCAGAGCATTTAAAACTTCAAGTGAGTGGGAGTCTCTATTTGAATTACCACTATCAAAATCTTTTACATATAATAAAACAGCAATTTTATTGATCCCATTTGAGGCTTGATTAATTAATAATAAACCGTTAATGTTATTATTCTTACCAGACCAATCATGAAGGAAATGCTTTCCTATGTAAAGAATTTCAGATGAATTTTTATTTATAGTCCATCTCTCATCAGTAGAATTTAATTGACCTAAAACCAAGTTAAATTGAAGTGCGATAAAAAGAACTAATAATTTTTTCATTAAAATTTAAAAACAATTATAGCAGTAGCGTAACTTATAACAGCAGTATAAGCTGCAATTTTATGCGCATCAGCATCCTTATCTGATAATACTTTAGTGGTTACCATTGCTGGGAAATGCAAACTAGCTAGTATTTTATGAGCTTTTATTGAATTCAATCCCTTAACTTTTTTATTTACTAATGGAGGAGGAGCGAATAGTGACAATACAGCTCCTGTAAAATAGGACGCTGTAACAGCGTTTCCTAGATTTTTATGTGTTTTATAAAGATCATTTTCTCCATTGTATAATTTTCCTCCAATAACCCCTTGGGCTATCATCCCGGCAAAAGTTGCGTAACCTATCACTTCATGGGATTTTAGCATAAACCTTCTAATTTTAATTTCTTTTTGTCGACCCTCAGCCGAAAGTTTAGAAATTCCTGTCAAACGAAATAAGCCTTTTTTTCCCCATAAAACTTTTTGGCTGAAAAAAATTCTTTCTGGAAGAAGATTAATCTCAGTATTGGTTTCAGATCTTAATGAATCAAATAGAAGTTCACTGTCCTGAGAATGAATAATTTGAATAGAGAAAACAAAGACAAGTAAATAATTTGGTAAGGTCTTCATTAACCTTTATTAACAGTTAAAATATTTCCTTCAATACTTGTAGGATAACTCTTTAATCCACCACTTCTAGAATTTGAATCACAACTTACAACATCCTCACCATCTATGCCATAGGAGTTTCCATGAGAAGAGCAAGTCCATTTATTTTCTGAAAAAGACCAAGATTGTCTACTGCCTTGATGGGGACAACAATTATCAAAAGCTAATACCTGGTTTTCGCCTGTTTTAAGAAGTAAAAGTCCAACTGATATAACATTAATGTTTCCACCGATACTCTCAAGTGATGTAAAATTTCCGTTAGAAAGATCAATATTAACGTTATTGCCCTGTGTAGTTAGTCCAGAAGATTCACCGGGAGATGTATTATTGTTGTTGTTAACTTGCATATTCTGCTCATCATCTTTCGCTGATGAGCAAGCTTCAAGGTAGGAGAGACCAAATAGTGCGAAAACAATATTAGGGCAAGCCTCTGTTAGAAATTTCCTCCTTTTATTATTCACAAAGTAAAATTAATAAGAATTTGGACTTCAAACAATATTTTCATCATGGTTAAAATTAATAGCAATATTCAT
>JAQWON010000054.1 GCA_029245825.1 Flavobacteriaceae bacterium | reverse complement strand
TTTTCCGATCAGATAAAAGAAGTAATTAACCCTAAAGACTTTTATCATTCTCCAAAAAGTAAACTAATATGTATAGAGAATACTTCAAATAGAGGAGGAGGAGCTTTTTATGACTTCAAAGAAATTATGAAAATTAAAGAATTAGCTATAAAAAATAATTTAAAACTTCATCTTGATGGAGCTAGATTATGGAATGCCCTTGAGGAAACAATTGAAGCACCTAAAGATTATGGCAATGTTTTTGATACAATATCGGTTTGCTTTAGTAAAGGGTTGGGCTGTCCAGTTGGATCAGCCTTAATTGGTAACAAAAAAGATATGGAAAAAGCTTTAAGAATCAGAAAAGTTTTTGGCGGAGGAATGAGACAATCAGGATATCTTGCTGCCGCTGCCCTTTTTGCATTAG
Organism: Flavobacteriaceae bacterium; assembly: GCA_029245825.1. Lineage (GTDB taxonomy): Bacteria > Bacteroidota > Bacteroidia > Flavobacteriales > Flavobacteriaceae. The sequence continues at coordinate 2,585 of JAQWON010000054.1, read as the reverse complement.
ATAACAACCGATCTGATCTAAAAAAAGATCATTTAAACGCTAAAGAAATAGCTGCAGTTTTAACTAAATTGAGCTTTGTAAAGAGTATAGAACCAGTTTCCACTAACATTATTATTTTTTCATTAATTTCTAATAAACTTGAAGACACCTTCATTAATTTATTAAAAGAAAAAAATATTCATATCATAAGTCTTGGAAAAGGTAAATTAAGAATCGTTACTCATCGTGACTATACTGAAAAACATCATCAGTACTTTATAAATTTTTTAAAAAAAATAAATCTTTAGTTATGATTTAATTCTTTAAAAAAGATTTAGTTTTTAATTTGAAATTTTTTTATAATTAATACTTGAATTCTAATTATACTATGAATTTATTTAAAAAAAATCTTCCACCTAAAGCTGATACTATTCCCTACTATCATAAAGAACAAGGTAAGGAGAGGATTGATAATTATTATTGGCTAAAAGATTTAAAAAATCCAAAGGTCATAGATTATCTTAAAAAGGAGAATAGATATTATGATAAAGAAACAAAGAAAACAGATGATTTTAAAAAGAAGTTATATAAAGAAATGCGGTCAAGAATTAAAGAAGAAGATACTTCAGTTCCATATTTTGTTAATGGATACTGGTATATCACTCGGTATGAAATTGGTAAAGAATATCCTATATATTTTAGAAAAAAGGAAACTCTTGATTCAGAAGAAGAAATTTTATTTGATTGCAATCTTATGGCTAAAGGACATGAATATTTCAACTTAACTGGAATCAATGTCAGTCCTGACAACAAAAAAGTAGCTTATGCTATTGACATATTGTCAAGAAGAAAATATACTATATATGTAAAAGATTTAACTACCGGTAAAAATCTTAAAACAAAGTTAATTAATACTACAGGCTCAAGTGTTTGGGATAGTGAAAATAGATTCCTCTTTTATACTAAAAAAAATAAAAAAACACTCAGGTCAGAAATTGTCTTACGGTATGATACTATAAAAAATATTGAAGAGAAAATTTTTCATGAAACGGATGAAACTTTTTCGGTTTATGTAAGTTTATCAAAATCTAGAAAATATATATTCATATCATCATACAGTACTTTGACGAGTGAGCATAGATTTATTGGCTCTAACAAACCTTTTAACAAGTTCAAAATTGTGGAATTAAGAACAAAAGGATTAGAATATGATATTTTACATTTTGGAAATTTTTTTTATATCCATACTAATAAAGATGATGCAAATAATTTCAAATTAATGAGAACTCTAATTTCAGCACCATCAAAGAAAAATTGGGTTGATTTTATTCCTCATCGAAAAGATGTTCTTTTAGAAGATTTTGAGCCATTTGAAAAATATTTTATTATGACTGAACGGAAACAAGGGTTAAAGAGGATAAGAATTATCTCGTGGGATGGGATTACTGATTATTATATCCCCTTAAAGGGAGAAACATATTCTATCAACATTGGATACAATCCTGAATTTAAAACAAATTTAGTCAGATACCATTTTACTTCACTAACTATTCCTTTCTCAGTTATTGAATTTAACATGGGAAGTAAAGAAAGTCAAATCTTAAAAAAGCAAGAAGTTTTAGATGATTCATATGATGAAAATAATTATACATCAAAAAGATTATGGGCTAAGTCAAGAGACAGACTTACAATTCCAATTTCAATTGTCCATCACAAAAAGACTAAATTAAATCCTAAAACACCTATTTTGCAATATGCTTATGGATCATATGGAATGACAGTAGATCCTAGTTTTTCATCAAATCGATTAAGTTTATTAGACAGGGGATTTGTTTTTGCTATAATTCATGTTAGAGGGGGAGAATATCTTGGAAGACATTGGTATGAGAGTGGTAAGTTATTAAATAAAAAAAACTCATTTAATGATTTTATAGACAGTTCTATTTTCTTAATTGATAAAGGATTCACTTCTCCGAAAAAGTTGTATGCTTATGGAGGTTCAGCAGGTGGTTTGCTAATTGGAGCTGTTATTAATATGTCGCCTGAATTATATAATGGTGTTATAGCTGCAGTACCATTTGTTGATATAATTTCTACAATGATGGATGATAAAATACCTTTAACTACCTCCGAATATGATGAGTGGGGCAACCCAAAACATAAAATTTATTATAAGTATATACTTTCATATTCGCCTTATGATCAAATAAAGCATCAAAACTACCCTAATATTTTAGTTACTACAGGATTGTATGATTCACAAGTTCAATATTGGGAACCAGCTAAGTGGGTTGCAAAAATTAGATCAATGAAAACGGACTGTAATTCATTGTTTTTAATCACAAACATGAAAACAGGACATAGTGGTGCATCTGGAAGATTTAATTACTTAAAAGATCTAGCTAAAGAGTATGCTTTTTTTTTAAATTTAGAAGAGAAAATAGATTAAAAAAAATAAATTATTTTTGCACATTACAAATTAAATCATATGATCCAAAAGGGACATATTAACAATAATATTTTGGATCTAATAGGAGATACTCCGATGATACGATTGAATAGAAGTGTCAAATCGTTTCAAGGAGAATTTTATGCTAAGTACGAGG
>JAQWON010000046.1 GCA_029245825.1 Flavobacteriaceae bacterium | reverse complement strand
AGGCCCATTAGTATATGGAAGAGCAGCAGTTACAGTATATCTTTTGGGTAGTTTTTTCATTTTTAATTTATGCTAAAGTAAAGAATTTAATTTTCTGAATTAAAGAACAAGCGTTGTTATAAAAATAACAAATTGTTTAATTTTGCTAAATTCATGTAAAATTTAAATATAATGAAAACAATTGCCTCTCAAGTTTCTGAGTATATAAAAACAAAGCCCTACCTGTCAACGGCCTTATCTCAGGGTATTATTAATTTAACCTCACTTGCAAGAATAATTCAACCGGACATAGAAAATTCATTAAAAAAACCAGCTAAGAGCGGAGCAATTGTTATGGCTCTTAAACGTATTTCAGATACTGAGGAATTCCTTTCTACTCATAAAATAATAAATATTTTAAAAAATTTAGGAGAAATTACCGTTCGTTCTTCACTAAATGATTATTGTTTTAAGCTTTCAGAATCATTACTTTTTACTCAGTCAAAGTTTTTATCAGAAATAGAGAACAGAAAAGATGTTTTTTATACATCCTCGAGAGGAGTTGGAGAATCTAATATAGTAGTTAGTAATAATGTTTCTAATTTAATAGATTCTTTATTTAAAAATGAGGAGTGTATTGATAAGCTGGAAAATTTATCAGCAATAACAGTTAAATTACCTAATGAAAATGTAACTATTCCGGGAGTATATTATTTTATTTTTCAGAGATTGTCCTGGGAAGGTGTGAATATAAACGAAGTGATTTCAACTTCTAATGAATTTACTATTTTGATGAATGATGATTCAGTTAATGTTGCATTTGAAGTTATAAAGAATTTAAAATCTCTTTAAATCAGGTTAATGAAGTTAAAATCGAATAAATTTTATTGATAGAACTTATATTTTTTACTTTCATTAGAAGTCTCTTCCCTGAGCGTGTTTCTTTTTCAATCATTAACATGTTATTAGAAAGCGTTTTTACTTTTGTTAAAATAGTTGAAAATATTTCAGATTTATAAAAAATAGATTTTTTATCCTTAATAAAGAAGGCTAAACATTCATTGTTTTTAATTACTATTCTTTCTATGCCTAATTTTGACGCAATCCATTTTAATCTTACAGTGTTTATAAGTTCTTTTCCTTGTTTTGGTATTTTACCAAACCTATCCTCAAGTTCTTTTTTGAAATTTATAAGACCATTTTCATGATTGATCATATTTAATTTTTTATAAATTTCAAGTCTTTCAGTTGTCACGCTTATGTAATCATTTGGAAAGAGTAATTCTAAATCTGAATCAATATGAACATCATTTACTAGAAAATTATTTTGTTTTTTATCTTTATTTTTGAAAACGGATTTAAATTTTTCCTCTTTTATTTCTTCAATTGTCTCATCTAAAATTTTTTTATAGGTTTCAAAGCCCATTTGATTTATAAAACCACTTTGTTCAGCACCCAGGAGATCTCCAGAACCTCTTATTTCAAGGTCTTTTATGGCTATTTGAACTCCAGAACCCAATTCAGAAAATTCTTCAATTGCCTTGATTCTTTTTTTGGACATATCTGTGAGATTACTTATCTCAGGTGTTATAAAAAAACAAAAAGCTTTTTTGTTACTTCTTCCCACTCTTCCACGCATTTGATGCAAATCACTTAGGCCAAAATTTTGGGCGTCATTAATAAAAATGGTATTTGCATTAGGTACATCTAACCCATTTTCTATTATTGTTGTTGCAATTAAAACATCAAACTCTCCATTTATAAATGATAAGAAATTTTTTTCAATTTCGTTTCCATTCATTCGACCATGACTGATAATTATTCTTGAATCGGGTACAAGTCTCTTTAGAAAATCAGAAATTTCAGAGATATTTTGAATTCGATTATGAATAAAAAAGATTTGCCCTCCCCTTGAAATTTCAAAATTAATTGCATTTCTAATTAATTCTTCGTTAAACCTTATGACTTCAGTTTCTATGGGATATCGATTTGAAGGAGGAGTAGAAATAATTGATAAATCTCTTGCTTTCATTAAACTGAATTGTAATGTTCTTGGGATGGGAGTTGCGGTTAATGTAAGTACATCAACATTATTCTTTATATCTCTTAATTTTTCTTTAACTGAAACACCAAATTTTTGTTCCTCATCAACAATTAAAAGTCCTAAATCTTTAAATTTAATAGATTTATTTACTAGCTGATGAGTGCCAATAATGATATCAATGCCCCCATTTTCAAGTTGATTTAAAATTTCATTTTTTTCTTTTTTAGATTTAAATCTATTTAAATAATTTACTCTTACAGGAAATTTCTTTAATCTTTCTGAAAATGTATTAAAGTGTTGGAAAGCTAATATGGTAGTTGGTACGAGAATAGCAACTTGTTTACTGTCATCAACACATTTAAAAGCTGCCCTTATTGCTATTTCTGTCTTTCCAAAACCAACATCTCCACAAACTAAACGATCCATTGGGCGATTATTTTCCATATCTGATTTAATTTCCTCAAGTGTTTTGATTTGATCTGGTGTGTCTTCATAAATAAATGAGGCTTCTAGCTCATTTTGAATGTAGCTATCTTCTGGAAATGCATGGCCTATTTTCTGTATCCTTTTTGCATAAAGGTGAATAAGATTAAAAGCAATATTTTTTATTTTCTTTTTGGTCTTCTCTTTAAGGTTTTTCCAGGCTTTGGAACCTAATTTATATATCTTAGGATGTTGTCCATCTGCACTATTATATTTAGTTATTTTACGCAGGGAGTGAATACTTAAATATAATATATCTCCATCTCCATATATTAATTTTACAGTTTCTTGCTCTTTTTTATTTAGAGTTATTTTTTTTAGTCCACCAAATTTTCCTATTCCATGATCTATGTGAGTAACAAAATCACCAAATTTTAAATGAGTTAACTCTTTTAATTTGAGCGAATTTTTACGAAAAGAAATGGATTTATTTGAATACCTGTAATATCTTTCAAAGATCTGATGGTCAGAAAAGCAAGCGATCTTAGATTCCCTATCAGTGAAACCTCTGTAAAGAGGTAAAACTTGAGTTTTATAATTAACAGGTACTTTTATTTCTTCAAAAATTTCATTAAGTCTACTTTGCTGTTGAGAATTAACACAAAAAATATAATTCAAGTACCCCGAGGTGTGATTTTGATTTAAAATTTCAATTAACTTATTGAAATCTTTATTTATTGGGGGCTGAGGAACTTGTTCAAAATCTATAATTTTCTTTGGTGTTTCAATTTGAGAATTATTTATCAAAAAAAGATTTCTAAGTTTTAAGTCATTGACCAAATCTGATTTTATAACTAGATTTTCAGTAGAATTAAACTCTAAATTCTGTGTTTTTATTTTTGTATAAAGCTTTTCAAGTTTGTTAATAATACCATCGAGATCATCGCAAATAACAGATGTCTTTTTAGGAATTAATTTTAGAATTGATTTAGTGTTTTTAGGTGTAGAGATTTTTGAGATATTAGGCACTAATACTATTTTTTCTATATTTTGAATTGAAAGTTGCGAATTTGTATCAAAACTTCTAATACTTTCAATTTTATTTCCACTAAATTCAATTCTATATGGATATTGAAATGAAAAAGAAAAAATATCAACAATCCCCCCTCTTATAGAAAATTCTCCTGGCTCACAAACAAAGTCAACTTTTTCGAAATCTTGATCAAATAAAAATTGATTTAAATTTTCTAGGTCAATTTCCTGTCCTTTTTTAATCTTAAGGCTCTTATTTTTAAGCGTTTGCTGAGTAACTATTTTTTCATATAAGGCATCTGGATAAGTAACAATTACATTGGGTTCACTATCAGTTGTAATTTTCTCTAAAACTCTTGATCGCATTAAAAGTTTTGAACTATCTGGAGAACTATCCTCAGAATGCGATTTATTATAGGACGAAGGAAACAATAAAATATTTTTACATTCAAGGAAGCTTTCTAAATCATTCAGACAATACATAGCTTCTTCAGAATCCCCCATAATTAAAAGCATATTCATTTTTAACTCTAAGAAAGCAGATGCAATTCTAATATTTAAACCAGATCCAGCTATCCCTTTGATTTGAGAAATAGAATTCTTTGAGAGTAATTTTATCAAATCCCTTTGAGAGTGAGTTTTATTTATTGCATTAAATAGTTTTTTGATAATATACTTTTTTGCAAATATAAATTCTAATTAGAATAAAATTTGATTCATTTCAAATGATATTAACCAAAGGTTGATAATTAGTTAAAGATAGTTTTCAAATTAAATCTTCAATAGTTTATTTTAGTCAAACAAATTCTTTCAATGTTTTTAATTTTTGATACAGAAACAACTGGATTACCTAAGCGATGGGATGCTCCACTTACTGATTCAGATAACTGGCCAAGATGTGTTCAGATTGCATGGCAAGTTCATGATTCTAACGGTCAATGTTTGTCTCATGAAGATTTTTTGATAAAACCAGCAGGCTTTAAAATCCCTTATGATTCTGAAAAAATTCATGGCATCTCTACTGAATTAGCTGATAAAGACGGTACACCACTTAAAGAAGTACTATTGAAATTTAAATCTATTTTAAAGGATTGTAAATTTATTTGTGGACACAATGTAAAATTTGATCTAAATATTCTAGGAGCAGAATTTTATAGGTTAGAGTCTAATAATCCCATTGAAGGATTTCCCGTCATTGATACCTGTACTGAAGAAACAGCTTTATTTTGTTCAATACCAGGAGGCAGAGGAGGCAAGTATAAACTTCCAACACTTTCAGAATTGCATAAATCTCTTTTTGATTCAGAATTTAATGAAGCTCATAATGCAACAGCTGATGTAGAAGCAACATCAAGGTGTCTTTTTGAATTATTTAGACTCAAAATTATTAACCCCGAGTCCCTTAGAGGTTTTGAAGACATTAAAATTACTTTAAGTGAATCCCTAACTAGTCAAATAAAGCCAATAGGGATTAAACATAGAGATTTAAAAAAGGCTTCATCAAAATTAATTAAAAAACCCCATCAGAGAGTAGAATCAACTCCTAGTGATATTGTTCAAAGTAATTTAAATGATGTTCCTTACATACATCTTCATATACATTCACAATTTTCAGTTCTGCAATCTACATCTGGGTTGAGTGAACTTGTAAAATCAGCTTCCGAAGATAAAATGTTAGCAGTTGCGCTTACAGATCATTCTAATTTAATGGGAGCATTCAATTTTATAAAAGAAGTAAACAATTATAATTTATCTATTGATGACTCTCAGGTTCCAATTAAACCAATTATTGGCTGTGAATTTTTTGTGTGTGAAGACCATTTGGATAAATCCAGGAGAGATGATGGTTTTCAAATAGTTTTTTTAGCTAAAAATAAGAGGGGGTATAAAAATCTTTCAATTATGAGCTCTATAGCTTACACAGAGGGATTTTATTATGTGCCAAGGATTGATAAAGAAATTATTAAAAAGTATAAATCTGATTTGATTGTTCTAACTGGAAACCTTTATGGGGAAATCTCTTCAAAGATTCTAAATACTAGTGAAGAACAAGCAGAGGAGTCTCTTTTATGGTGGCAGAAAGAATTTGGAACAGATTTATATATTGAGGTTATGAGGCATGGCCAAGAAAATGAGAATAGAGCCAATGAAATACTTATTGAATTTTCAAAAAAACATAAAATTAAACTAGTAGCTACAAATAATTCCTACTATACAAATAAAAGAGAGGCTAATGCACATGACATTTTACTATGTGTTAAGGATGGTGAAAAACAAAGCACTCCCATAGGCAAAGGAAGAGGATATCGTTATGGGCTTCCAAATCAAGAGTATTATTTTAAATCGCAGAGTGAGATGAAGGAATTGTTTTCTGATTTACCTGAAGCTATTATAAATTTAAAAGAGATATATGAAAAAGTCGAGGTTTATGATTTAAGTAGAGAGGTTTTATTACCAAAATTTGAGATTCCTGTTGACTTTAAAAATGAAGACAATTCAGGAGGTAAAAAAGGAGAAAATACTTACCTAAGGCATCTGACCAATATTGGTGCTAAAAAAAGATATGGTAAAATTTCTAATGATATAAAAGAACGTCTAGATTTTGAACTTGAAGTAATTGCTAATACGGGGTATCCTGGGTATTTTTTGATTGTTCAAGACTTGATTGCAGCTGCAAGAGATCTTGGAGTTTCTGTTGGTCCAGGTAGGGGATCTGCAGCTGGATCTGTTGTTGCTTACTGCCTGGGAATAACTAGCCTAGATCCTATAAAATATAATCTTCTTTTTGAAAGATTTCTCAATCCAGATAGGGTTAGTATGCCAGATATAGATATTGATTTTGATGATGAGGGAAGAGGGAAGGTGTTAGATTATGTAATTAATAAATATGGGAACGATCAAGTTGCCCAAATAATTACTTATGGAACAATGGCAGCGAAGTCATCAATTCGAGATACTGGAAGAGTTTTGGATCTTTCTCTTGGCGAAACTGATAGAATAGCCAAATTGGTTCCAAACATGAAATTAAATTCAATATTTCATATGAAAAATGATGAAATGAAACAGAATTTAAGAGGAGAAGAATATTCTAATGTAAAGCAATTAAAAGAATTATATTCTTCAAATAATTTAGCTGGTGAAATACTAAAGCAAGCAGAAATACTTGAGGGGTCAGTTCGTAATACTGGTACCCATGCATGTGGAGTAATTATTACACCTGATGATATTAGAGAATTTGTGCCAATTACTGTTGCAAAAGATTCTGATTTGTATGTTACTCAATATGATAATTCAGTAGTAGAGCAAGCAGGTCTTTTAAAAATAGATTTTTTAGGTTTAAAAACTCTTACGCTCATAAAGGAGACAGTTAAACTTATTAAGTATAATCACAAAATAGATTTAGATCCAGATAAATTTCCTTTGGATGATCAAAAAACATTTAACTTATTTCAAAAAGGTGAAACAGTTGGAATTTTTCAATATGAATCACTTGGAATGAGAAGATATCTGAAGGATTTAAAACCTAATGTTTTTGATGATTTGATTGCTATGAATGCACTTTATAGACCAGGTCCTTTGGAGTATATTCCAAGTTTTATAAACAGAAAAAATGGAACTGAAGAAATTAGATATGATTTGCCTGAGATGGATGAATTTCTTAAAGAAACATATGGAATAACAGTTTATCAAGAGCAGGTAATGTTGTTATCTCAAAAATTGGCTGGATTTAGTAAAGGTGATGCAGATTTACTCAGAAAGGCAATGGGCAAAAAAATATTTGACCTACTAGAAAAATTAAAGCCCAAATTCATAGAAGGAGGTGTCAAAAACAATCATGCGCCAGAGATTCTTGGTAAAATATGGAAGGATTGGGAAGCTTTCGCATCATATGCATTTAATAAATCCCACTCAACTTGTTATGCATGGATAGGATATCAAACAGCATATTTAAAAGCACATTATCCCGCAGAGTATATGGCTGCAGTTTTATCTAATAATATGAATGACATTAAGCAGGTATCATTTTTCATGGAAGAGTGTAGAAGAATGGGAATAAATGTTTTAGGACCTGATGTAAATGAATCTTTTTACAAATTTGCTGTAAATGAGATTGGAGCTATTCGCTTTGGCATGGGAGCAATAAAAGGTGTTGGTAAGACAGCTGTAGAAACTATCATTGAAAACAGAAAAGATGCAAAGTATGAATCTGTTTTTGATTTGGTCAAAAAAGTTGATTTAAGACTAGCCAATAAAAAAACATTTGAAAATTTAGCTTATGCTGGAGGCTTTGATTCTTTTAATAATTCACACCGAGGACAGTATTTTAATATAGATAGTGAAGGGACACCTTTTATTGAAAAAGTTTTAAGATTTGGTTCAAAGTATCAAGAAAACATGAAATCTGCTCAAATGAATTTATTTGGAGAAAAAAGTGACAATGTTTATCAAGTTTTAAAGTTGCCTGATTGTGAGGAATTTGGAAATTTAGAGAGATTAAAAAATGAAAAAGAGGTTGTAGGGATATATATATCTGCTCATCCTTTGGATGATTTTAAAAAAGAAATAGAATTATTTAAAACATTAGAATTAAATTTTTTAAAAGATTTAAAGCCGCTACTGAAAAAGAGTTTTTTTGTTGCAGGGATAGTAAATTCTGTTGAACATTTGGAGGCTAAAAATGGAAATCTTTGGGGTAAATTTGTGATTGAAGATTTCAAAGATCAATATGAATTCAAAATTTTTGGTGAAGAATATTTGAAGTTTAGACATTTTCTAATCGGAGATCAATTTGTTAGAGTTAAAATATTGATAAGAGAGGGATGGATAAATAGAGAAACAGGTAAAGTAGGAGAGCCAAGAATTCAATTTATAAAGTTCGAAATGCTTCAAAACACAATAAGAGATAATTCAGAAAAAATCACATTAACAATTGATATTGATAAAATAAATAATAATTTAATAGGACAATTAAAAAAAGATTTGAAACCATTTAAGGGTAAAAAGCCATTATTCTTTAATGTAATGGATCATAAGAAATCAATACGATTGTCTCTTGAAAGTCAAACAGGAGGGGTTGAAATTTCAACTGAATTTTTAACTCATTTAGAAAAAAATAATTGGGATTATAGATTAAATTAAAATAATTTTTAATTTAGAGGCCGTTATGGCAATAGAGGTTACAGACGCAGATTTTGAGCAAACTATTTTAAACTCAGACAAACCAGCAATAGTTGATTTTTGGGCTGAGTGGTGTGGTCCATGTAGAATGGTCGGTCCAATCATAGATGAATTAAGCTCTGATTATGAGGGTAAAGCAGTTGTTGCAAAAATTGACGTAGATACAAATCAAATTTTTGCTGCTAAATATGGAGTTAGAAATATTCCCACCGTTTTAATTTTTAATAAAGGTGAACTTGTTGATAGACAAGTAGGTGTTGCTCCAAAAAAAACCTATTCCGACGCATTAGACTCTCTTCTTTAAAAAAAATATTTTAATATTATTTTGAGAGTAAAAAAGAGATGTATATTTGTTCTCATTACAATTAGGTCTGGTAGTTCAGTTGGTTAGAATACATGCCTGTCACGCATGGGGTCGCGGGTTCGAGTCCCGTCCAGACCGCTTTTTTAGAAAATAAACCCTTAAGGTTCAATACTTTAAGGGTTTTTTAATACCAAATAGGGATGATTGTAGGGATAAAGTGACTGAAAACATTATAGCCATATCTTCTTCTTTTAA
>JAQWON010000041.1 GCA_029245825.1 Flavobacteriaceae bacterium | reverse complement strand
AATATATATCCTTTTTTATTTCTTTTGATGTACTAGGAATTCTTATTTCAGACTCATGATCAGAATATCCAATTGGTTTCGATGCGGTTATTAAATATTTTTTTGAGCAATCAATCTCACTTATGAAACTATATGAACCATCTTCTTTTGTTAATTGTTCAAATAATATATTTCCATTAAGGTCTATGAGAGAAACTAATACACCTTTAAGTATTTCCCTTGTGTTCTTGTCTCTAATAATGCCCCGAATAGAAACGTCACAAAAATAGCTGCAATCTACTTCCAGGCAATCGTTTGTACTAAAATTATTGGTTCTAGATTGATTAATGCTGAAATTTTCAGTTCTAGACTCACCTATGTTAAAATTTCTATCCTCAATTGGTTCTCCAAATCGATTATAAGTAATGTTTTCATCTCCAACTTCAACTCTGTAAACTTCATCTGAACTACTTCCCTCTATTCCATTTCTGTTTGAAGAAAAATAACCAAATCCTCTATTTGAACTAAAAATAAATCCAAAATCATCTAATCTGCTATTAATAGGTGGTCCAAGATTTTTTGAAGTCTTAGGCATGCCTCTTGAATCAAGATTTGATAAATAAACATCAAATCCTCCTAAACCAATTCTCCCGTCACTAGAAAAATAAAGCACACCTTCTTCACTAATAAAGGGGAAGGATTCTCTGAATTCAGTATTCACTTGAGGCCCTAAATTAATAGGCTCACTATAAGTCCCATCTTCAAAAATATCAACATACCAAATATCAGAATATCCAAAACTACCAGGCATATCAGAAGAAAAATAAAGTCGCTTCTCATTAACACTTATTGCAGGGTGTGCAACAGAGTATTCATCGCTATTAAAGGGTAATTCTTCAATATTATTCCATACCTCTCCATCATCACTTTCAGTTCTATAAATTTTTAAATTAACCTGCTTGTTTTTATCAAAACCTAACTTACCTGAATAATAATTATTCCTTGTAAAATACATGATTTTTTTATCCTTTGTTAAAACAGCTGAAGATTCATGATATTCTGTGTTTATATCGTCAGATAGAGGTTCAGGATTGATAAGATTTCCTTCTGAGTCCATATCAGCAATAAATAGATCCAAAAATCTTTCGCCTGACCATTCATACAAATCATCACCTGTACTACTTGCAGTGGATGAAAAAATAATTTTGTCATCACCATAAAAAGATGGGCCAAAATCTGAACCATTACTATTAATCTGGGTTTTTAGTATGCTGTAATTTTCTGCGTTTTGAGAAATTTTTTGAAGATAATCAGGATTATTTTCATAATAATTTTTAATAACAAGATTATCTGTTAATGAAATATATTTTTTCAGTAAATCATCAGATATTTCATAAGAACCCTGACTTTTAAAACTTAAAGAAGCTCTATAATAGTTTTCAGCTGCTATTTCTTTTGGATATTTAGATATTAATCTATTAAACCATATTACTGCCCTGTCATATTCACTGTTGTTGAAAAATGAATTAGCTAAATATTCAAGTAATTCTTTTGTTTCTTTCCCTGAATTAATTAGATCTAAATATTTTTGCTGAACAATGTCATAATCATATTTATTATATTGTTTTCTTGCAATAAAAATATTTTTATCTAAATTATCCTCTCTTCTTTTCTTACTAGATGTAGCGGAATCTTGTTCTTCACTATCTTGACTTTTTAACTTAAGAGTAACATCTAAACCCTCTTGATCATTAATTTCAATTGTTTGCCTGGAAAAACCAATGCTTGAAATTTCTACTTTCTGACCATTAGAAACTCTGATTTTAAAATTACCATCGAAATCTGTGATTATTGACTCAGAAGTTCCTAAAACAATAACTTCTGCTCCTGGGATTGGTCTTCCTTGATCATTCTTTAAGTTGCCACTTATTATTCTTCCCCTTTGTTGATTAGAATCTTGATTTAAATCATCACTTGATTCAAATTCCCTAATATTATTAGCTTGTTGCTGAATTTCAGATTCATTAATAATTACAACATTATTTTCATTGATTACTTTTGGTTTTGAATTATTAGCTTCAATAGGAAGATTGTTTTCTGAAGAACTATCTATCTGATCTCCTATAATTATAACTTCAGGAGATGTTTTTAAATCAGATTTTGAATCAATTTTTTTATTTTCTATTTCATCCGTTTTCTTTTTTATTTTGTTTTGCCCCGCTATATTTTGTCTTTTAGCCATGACCCTCTTAATAACTTCATCAACTCCGTCACTTGATTTATTTAAATTTATTTTTCTCTTGACTTTATTAACTATTGTTCCAACATTAGGACTTTTCTGATTAAGTTTCGTTTTCAAAATCCAAGCATCTTTGTATTTTCCTTTCTTCAAATTATCTCTTAATTTATTGGCAAGAATTATTTTACTATAGCTGTCTACTGATACCCTATAATATCCATTTTTACTAACAGGTAAAATTTTCGCTTTCTTAAAACCGCTTTTTTTAAGATCACTTATATGTTCATAAGCTAGTGATCGCTTTTTAAATGAACCAGTTATTACATGATAATAGGGTCTTAATAAATTTTGCTCTTTAATTTCTATTAAGGGAATAGAATTAACTGAATATAATGAACTCATATTTAGTATGACAAAGAAAATCAACATTAGATTTCTAATGGATTTTATTTTTTTATGTTTTCTCAGTCTATTCATAAATATTCTAATCTCACCTATTCATTTAAATATAGATAACCGCTATAAGCTCTTCTGCCAGGATTTTCCCCAGAGAAACGAATTACATAATAGTAAGTTCCAGGCGGAAGCTTAACTGTTTTATCTATTGTTATTCTTCCTTGAGAATAACCATTAAATACATTGTCAGAGTCAGCTGTGCTTCCATAATTTTCTGTTTCAAAAACTAATACACCCCATCGGTTATAAATTTTAACTTCATTTGGACCAAAGTTTTCAATGCCTCTTAATTCGAAATAATCATTTAATCCATCACCATTTGAAGTAACTAGGTTAAATATTTCAAAATATTTTCTTATATAAGTTATCATTGTTATTGTAGGATCATCAACCGTATTATCATCAGTATCAATTCCATTATCACTTACATCAGTTACATCACCACTATTATTAGGACTGCTCGCAATAGCCAGTATTGAATTCTCAATTCTACCCCCTTCAACATCTGAATCCTTTATCTTATAACTCGCGATATAATTTGCAATTTCTCCAACCTGAAGAGTCCCTCTTTGAGAGTTAAGGCTTGAGCTTACATATGTAGGCCCTGTCGATAAAGTTCTTGGTTTACCGTTTCCATCAATCATTGTATCGATCAAATTAAGATCCGTAACCTCAATATTTCCTGTATTCTCTACAGTTATTGTATAGTTAATGGTATCTCCTGGACCAGTTTTTTCATCTGCATTATCATCTAAGACCTCAGCAATTTTAGTAGCCTCAATAGATGGTGATGGTGATATTTCAACTACAGTAGGATCATCAACTGTGTTTCCATCAGTATCATCCCCATCATCACTTACATCTTTTACATCATTAATATTTCCAGGTGAACTAGCAGTTGCCAATACAGTATTATTTATTCTTCCAGTATCTGAAGCAGAAGCTTCTATTATATAAAAGGCGACATATGTAGCTGCTTCTCCAACTTGAAGAATACCCTCATTAGATCCTTCGGTAGAACCAGAGAAATAAGGCCCATTACTTAGGATTAACTCAGTTGAGTTTCCATCAGTTATTGTGTCAACTATATTTAAATCATAAAGGGTTATATTCCCTGTATTTGTAACAACAATAGTATAGGTTATGATATCTCCTTTTCCTATTTTCTGATCTCCATCATCAGTTATTTCAGCTGTCTTAACAACTTCTATTTTTGGATCTGGAGCTATAAAGACTTCTGTTGGATCATTTGTAGTATTACCATCAGCATCATCACCATCATCACTGACATCAGAAACTGTACTAGTACTTTCAGTTCCAGCTGTTGCAATAACGCTATTTAAAATTTTACCAGAATCAGCAGCTGACTGCTCAATAATATAAAATGCTATATAACTTGCTATTTCTCCTGGTTTAAGAATTCCTTCTATTGAGTTTTGATCAGATCCTGTAAAGAAAGGACCATTATTAAGTGAAAGCACATTGCCCTCTCCATCAGATAAATTGTCAACAATACTTAAGTTTGTAACTATTGTTTCCCCAATATTTTCAACTGAAATATTATAAGTAACTATGTCTCCTTTGTTAACTTCTCCATCTCCATTATCAGTAATTTCAGCTGTTTTTGTTACTTCAATAGCCATATCTCCAGAAGACATTACTACAATTGTTGGGTCATCAGTTGTGTTTCCATCGCTATCATCCCCGTCATCACTTATATCAGTTACATCATTTGTGTTACCAGGACTACTTCCCCTTGCAGTCACTGTATTTATTACTCTCCCTGAGCTAAATGAGGATTGAGAAATAGTATAACTTGCTGTATAAGTAGCAGTTTCTCCACTCAATAAAGTACCTTCGACTGAATTTGAAGTAGATAAGCTAAATGTCGGACTTGATATTAATGAAATTTCATTCCCATTCCCATCGGTTAGAGTATCAAGTAAAGTTATTCCTGTCAGGCTAACACTACTACCATTTCTTACAGTAATTGTATAATTAATTGTATCTCCTGCATCATTTAATCCGTTAGAATTATTGTCAGTAACTGAAGCGGTTTTCGTAACCTCAATTAATTTTGTAATTGAAAGCTGAACTACTGTTGGATCATTAACTGCAGCAGTAGTTGGATCATCGCTTAAATCAGTTACATCATTGGTATTCCCTGGAGAACTTGCAGTAACAGAAACCGTATTAATTACACTTCCGGAATTTAATGCTTGATTTGTTATATTAAATACAGCTGTAAACGTACTCGTCCCTCCAACTATAAGAAGGTTTTGATTTGACCCCGCTGAAGCTGAAACAAAAGTAGGGCCACTGGTCAAATTAAGTAAGTTACCATTACCATCTTTCAAAGTATCGGTTAAAGAAATTCCACTTAAGGTAACGTTCCCTTTATTCTGGACGACTATGGTATAATTGACAGTATCTCCTAAATCATTTAAGGAATTATTATTGTTGTCCGTAACAGATGCTGTTTTAGTTACTTCGATTGATGGAACTGAGGAAATTGTGACTTGAGTTAGATCATTTGTTGTATTACCATCTGTATCATCTCCATCATCACTTACATCACTTACATCATTGGTGTTTCCAGGACTACTTGCTGTTGCTAAAACTGAGTTGTTAATGGTTCCTGTTTCTGCTGAATTTTGAGAAATAATATAAGTTGCCAAATAGGTTTCTGTTTCTCCAACATTTAAAGTCCCTTGTGTAGAACTAGCACTTGATGATGAATAAGTTGGGCTGGTAGTCAAAGTAAGTGACTGAGAATTGCCATCAGTAAGTGTATCCACAAGAGTTAAACTTGTCAGAGTAACCGCGCCAGTGTTTTCAATAACAATTGTATACAAAATAGTATCTCCTGCATCAACAATAGAATTGCTATTATTGTCTTGAGTTGTTGCTGTTTTAGTAACCTCAATTCCAGGTTGAGATATGGTATAAACAATTGTTGGGTCATCGGTAGTATTTCCGTCAGTATCATCTCCATTATCACTAACATCTGTAATATCATTAGTTTTTCCAGGACTACTAGCTGTTGCCGTAACACTATTCCTAATACTGCCGCTATCGTTTGCCTGTTGACTAATTGTATATGTTGCAGTAAAAGTGATCACTCCTCCACTATTGATTGTTTGAGAAGTTGATCCTGCAGAGGCAGTAGTTAGAGTTGGCGCACTATCTAAATTCAATACAGCTGAATTTCCATCAGTAAGATTATCTATAAATGATAAACCAGTAAGGTTTACGCTTCCAGTGTTTCTTATTATAATAGTATAAACAATCTTGTCATTAGCTCCAACTGAATTATCACCATTGTCCACCACAACAGCAGTTTTTACTACCTCCATAGATGCCCCAGAGAACACCTCAACAATAGTTGGATCATCAGTTGTATTTCCGTCCGTATCATCACCATTATCAGCAGTATCAGAAACATTTCCAGAATATCCAGGGCTACTAGCTGTAACAGAGGCTCTATTGACTACACTTCCAGAAGATATTACCGATTGATTTATCGTATAAAATGCTTTATATATTAATACTTCACCAACTTTTACTGCGCCAGGGGCTGAGCCTAAGCTAGAGGAAACGAAATACGGTTGTTGATTTAAGTTTAGACTATTTCCATCGCCATCAGTTAAAGTATCACTGATGGTTAGTCCTGAAAGAGTAACATTGCCCTTGTTCTCTATTGTGAAAGTATAATATATTGTATCCCCTGTATCAACTATACCATTATTATTATTGTCGGTGGTAGATGCCGTCTTTGTAGCTTCTATCGAAGGTGTTGCTGTTATCGATATAATTGTTGGATCATTTAGTGTAGCAGTATTAGGGTCATCACTTTGATCAGTCACATTATTATTTGCTCCTGGACTAGTTGCAGTAGCAGTTGCTCTATTTTGAAAACTACCACTATCAACAGCCTGTTGATCAATCAAATAAAACGCAAGGTAAGTTGCAGTTTCACTAACTTTTAAACTTCCTTGAGCAGAGCCCTGACTTGATCCTGCAAAAGATGGTCCACTATCAAGGTTTAAGGTGTTACTATTTCCATCTGTTAAAGTATCAGAAATTGTAAGTGCTGATAGAGCTACTCCACAAGTGTTTTGGACCGTAATTGTATATCTTACCAAGTCTCCCTTTCCATTAACACCATCTCCATTATCAATAATTGTTGCTGACTTTAATACTCTTATTGAAGGAACTATAGGAGATAAAGTTACTTCTGTTTGATCATTTGTAGTATTTCCATCACTATCGTCTCCATCATCACTCACATCAGTTACATCATTGGTGTTTCCAGGACTACTTGCTTTGGCAATTGCGCTATTTTTAATTATAACACCTACCTGACCTGGGTTCCCTCCAGTTGTAACAGCGCCTCTGTCAATCGATTGTTGATTTATTATAAAGCTTGCTGTATAACTAGCTGTTTCACTAACCTTAAGATTTCCTTGTGCTGATCCTTGATCTGATCCTACAAAAGTAGGGCCGCTATTTAAACTAAGAACTCCTCCATTTGCATCAGTTAAGTTATCTGTTACATTAACTCCTGACAAACTTGTATTACCAGTATTTTTAACTAAGATTGTATAAGAAATTGTATCCCCTAAATCAACTAATCCATTATTGTTAGTATCAGTCGTAGATGCAGTCTTAGTTACTTCAATATTTGGCTGGAAATTTGTAACGATCACCGTTGGATCATTGATTGTATTCCCGTCCGAATCATTACCATCATCACTAACATCATTGACATCATTAGTTTTCCCTGGACTACTAGCTGTTACAAGAACACTATTATTAACACTTCTACTATCAACCGCCTGCTGATCTATAATAAATTCGGCTGTATAAGTTAAAATTCCATTTACCACTATGGTAGCTGAAGTAGAATTAGTGGTTGCCGAAACAAATGTTGGAGAAGTAGTCAACACTAGTGAATCTCCATCTCCATCTGTTAGTGTATCACTAATAGTTAATCCAGATAGATTAACATTGCCAATATTCTTTATTGTAATGGTATATACAATTTTGTCTCCCAAATCATTTAACCACTGCCATTGTTGTCGTTAACTAAAGCTGTTTTGGTAACTTCTAATTGAGGGAAAGGCTGCGTTGAAGTTGCCGTAGTTGTCATTTCAACAACTGTTGCATCATCAGTTGTATTTCCATCTGTATCATTACCATTGTCACTAGTGTCTGAGACACTTCCGGTATTGCCAGGCCCAGTTGCACTAACAATTGCGCTATTTACAACACTCCCGGTATCTGCAGCTGCTTGAGTAATTGTATAATAAGCAGTATAGCTCTGTATCTCTCCTATCTTAAGTGTACCAGGTAAAGAACCTAATGTTGTTGATTGATAAGCTGGAGCAACAGTTAGGCTTAGTGAATTTCCACTGCCATCAGTGAGAATATCATTTATTGTTAGATTATTTAGAGTAACATTACCCTTGTTCTCAATTAAAATATCATACTTTATTAAATCATTAGCTCCTACATTACCATCCCCACTTGAGTCGGTAACCGAAGCTGTTTTGGTAACCTCTATGGAAGGAGATCTTGTTATGGTTGTCACTGTTGGATCATTAGCTGCGCCAGTGGTTGGATCATCACTCGTATCTGTAACTGGAACACTCTGAGGAGTACTAGCAGATGCAATCGCCTGGTTAGAAACACCCCCAGCATCTATCGCTGATTGCTCGACAATATACATACCTATATAGGTAGCTGTCTCACTTACCTTAAGACTTCCCTGAGATGATCCCTGATCTGATCCTGAGAACGATGGCCCGCTACTCAAACTAAGCGATCCTCCATTAACATTACTCAGGTTATCTGTAAGGGTAAGTCCTGATAAGCTAATGTTCCCTGTGTTTTTCACATTGATCGTATACCTGATGATATCTCCTATCCCCGTGACTCCATCTCCATTATCAGTAACACTTGCCGTCTTAGTAACCTCAAGTGATGGTGATGCTGGCAAGCTAGTAACCACATAGCTAATATTTGATACATTGCGACTCTGTCCCGGACTACTGGCAATAACCTTGATGCTATTAATTACACTTCCACTATTGATGGCCTGCTGACCAACCGTATAGATCGCAGTATAGGTTGAAACACCACTGACTTGAAGCGTGCTTGAAGTGGAGCTAGTCGTTGCTGAAACAAATGTCGGTCCACTATCTAACTAAGCGTGCTACTGTTTGCATCAGTGAGTGTATCATCAAGGGTGATATCAGATAAAGTTAAAGCACCTGTGTTGACAACTCTGATGCTATAGGTGATACGGTCGCCAAGATCTGTCAAGTTGTTTGAATTAACATCCGTAACTGACGCTACTTCTTTAATAACAGAGATATTTGAAGTAGCAGATATGTTAACTATGGTTTGATCATTTATTGTATTTCCATCATTATCATCTCCATTATCACTTTGATCACTAACATCATTTGTGTTTCCTGGACTACTAGCTATAGCAAGAGCACTGTTGTTTACACTTCCACTATCAACCGCCTGCTGATTGATATTAAATGTAGCGGTATAGGTAACAACTCCTCCAACAGCAAGAGTACTAGAAGTAGAACTAGTGGTTGCTGAAACAAATGTCGGGGCAGTTGTTAGAGTTAATAATC
>JAQWON010000034.1 GCA_029245825.1 Flavobacteriaceae bacterium | reverse complement strand
AAAACTTTAACGGAAACGTCAAAAAAGTTTTTAAACTATCAATTTGTTTTGGCTGGTGCTCCAGGAATAGAAATTAATTGGTATAAAAAATATCTTAGTGACACAAATATAATTGTTGTAAAAAATCAGACATATGATTTATTAAAGGTATCAAAAGCAGCAATTGTTTCAAGTGGCACAGCAACCCTAGAAACAGCTATAATTGGAACTCCCCAGGTTGTTTGTTACAAAACAAACTTTTTTACTTATCAAATTGCTAAAAGACTTGTGAAATTAAAATTCATATCACTTGTTAATCTAATTTCAAATAAAAAAATTGTTGAAGAGCTAATACAAAAAAAATTTACTGTAGATAATTTATCAAATGCTCTTAAAAAAATACTTTATAAAAAAAATCAAAATGCTATAAAAAAAGAATACCAAAAATTAATTTCAAAATTAGGTGTTAGAAGTGCAAGTAAGACAACTGCAAGGCTAATCGTAAATTCAATAAAATCATAAATAACGATGAACTATCCTCTGAATTTTGGTGTAAAATTTTTGCGGTAATTTTGAAAGTCTTTTGAGGTAGAAAAAACTTGATGGTCTCCTTGTTTGAACATTTTTAAAAAAAATTCTAATTGTTGAGGAGTCTGATAACCTTGGACAGGCATAATTAAATCTCCTTGCTCGCTAATAAAAACCATCGTAGGGTATGCCCTAATACGTAAAAATTGGGTAAATTGATGGGTAGAATTTCTTCGATTAGCACGAGCTGGATTATAATTAGGGTTTGTAAAAACATTACCTGAAAAATTAATTTTTTCCTGGCCTTCACCATTAAACTTTACCGCATAATAATGCTCGCTTATGTAATTTGCTACATCTCGATTTTTAAAAGTTCTATTATCTAAAATTTTACATGGCCCACACCATTTAGTAAAAACGTCCATGAATATTTTTTTAGGAACAACTTTCTGAGCTTTTAAAGCCTGTTCAAGTGAAAGCCATTTAATTTCTTGGGCTTTAGCGTCAATAAAACTGGTTAAAAGAAAAAAGGCAATAATAGTATAAGTTTTCTTTAATTCCATTTATATTTTTCTAATCAAAATTAAGATAATAAATAATTTAAAAAGAACTTTATTAAGATTTTATTCCTTGTCTACTCAGCTTCATGCACAAGTCTCTTTAATGGCTTGATTATTAAAATTACTAGAAGACCAAAAACAGAACAAAAAATCCCAATTCCTGTAAAAGTCCAAAAATCTCCAATATTAGAAGCGTTTTCTCCAATTAAACCAGCAACTTTATTTCCAATTCCTGTTGCTGCAAAATAAGCACCCATCATAAATGCAGCCCACCGTGAGGGGGATAGTTTAGTAATAAAAGAAAGAGCTACTGGAGAAGCACATAGTTCTCCAAGCGTATGAAAAAGGAAAGCAAAAACTAGCCAGTACATGGCTGATTTTTGAGTTATAATAGAATTAGAATCATAAACCACCTCACTGCTTGCAATTGACATAAAGAAAAATCCCCATCCCATAATGATCACTCCTATTGCCATCTTGAAAATCGAAGAATATTCATTACCCTTATTTTTCCACCAAACCCAAAATGATCCAACAAGAGTTGCAAAGATTATTATAAAAATTGCATTCACGGATTGAAACCAACTAGCAGGAACATCAAAAAAACCAAATAATGAAAGATCTGTTTTTTGTTTAGCATATACGTTCATTAATCCACCTGCTTGCTCAAAAGCACCCCAAAAAACTATTACAATTAGAAAAGCAAGGTAAGTAACTATAATTCTATCTTTTTCAACTGAATCCCCATCATTATATATAACTATTGCTATTCCTACAGCAAAGGCTAATCCAAATATTAGTAACGCATAATCCCAAGCTCCAAAGACATAGTAAATTATTAAAGATAGAATTGTCATAAAAGAGAATCCAATTATTGAATTAGTCTTCCTAAAAATGTCTGAAACTAAATTAACATTTGAATTGTTTTTAACTTTACTGTCCTGAATAATATTTCCTACATGGAATATAAACTTTTGCCCCCACCAATAAACCAATTGACCAACTGCCATTCCCAATCCTGCTAATCCAAAACCATAATGCCAGCCTTTTGTTTCTCCAACATATCCAACAATAAGTGCAGCAGCAGCAGCACCGATATTAATCCCCATATAAAAGATATAAAATCCAAGATCTCTTCTATCATTTTCTCCCTTTTTATAAAGTCCACCTACCATTGTAGAAATATTTCCCTTTAAACAACCAACACCTAAAACAATAAATAATAATCCAGAATAAAATGCCCACATAGCTTCTATTGCCAAAATACTATGTCCAAAAACTAGAAGAAAACCACCTAACATAACAGATTTTCTTTGACCCAAGATTTTATCTGCTAGAAGACCACCAGGAATAGTAGCTAAATATACAAACATTGTATACCATCCATAAAGTGCAATTGCATCTTTATTGTCCCATCCAAGTCCAGGATTCTTTGTGTTTGTTGCAGAAACTAAATATAGGACAAGAATAGCTCTCATCCCATAATAACTAAATCTTTCCCATAGTTCAGTGAAAAATAAGACAAAAAGGCCAACAGGATGTCCTAAAATTGTTTTTTGATATGGTAACTTATCATTAATTATTTTATTTTCCATATTTTAAGTTAGTTACAATTCTTAATGTCACTTTAATCCATAAAGGTTTAGATTTAAATCTCTCAATGTTTATGAATCTAAGCGATTGCCAAAATAATAAAAAATGTTTTTTTATTTCAAATAAATCAATTTTAAATTAGCATCTTAAAAATGTATCTTTAGCTTATAAAGTATTTAGATGTCAAAAATTGTTGAAGGGTTTTCTAAACTTACAAAGAAAGAAAAAATTGATTGGATTGTAAGTAGTCATTTTAAAGAACCTAAAAAAGCAAAAGAAATAATTCTCTCCTACAATCATAAAAAAAAAGATGTCCAAAAAGTCCATGATGAGTTCATAGAAAATTCTCTTTCAAATTTCTTTTTACCCTTTGGTGTAGTTCCTAATTTTTTAATAAACAATAAACTTTATACTATTCCAATGGCTATAGAGGAGAGTTCTGTTATTGCAGCTGCATCAAAAACTGCAAAATTTTGGTCTTCAAGAGGAGGTTTCAATTGTAGTATTTTAAGTAAAGAGAAGGTAGGACAAATTCATTTCTTATTCTACGGTAAATCAAAAAATTTAATCTCTTTTTTTAATGATCAAAAAAAAAGCCTGGTTACTTCAACAAATAAGATAACAATAAATATGAGATCCAGAGGAGGAGGAATAAAAAAAATAAACCTTGTTGATAAAACCTCATTGATCAAGAATTATTATCAAATCCATGTAGTTTTTGAAACTATAGATTCTATGGGTGCTAATTTTATCAACTCCTGTCTTGAACAAATTGCAAAATCATTTAAATTAAAAATGGATGGAGATAAAAACTTTTCTGATACAGACAAAAAAATAGATATAGTAATGAGTATAATGTCAAATTATGCCCCCAATTGCCTCGCTAGAGCTCAGGTTAGATGTCCAATTAAAAAACTTGGAAATCAAAATGGCATGAAACCAAAATACTTTTCAAAAAAAATTATTCAAGCCATTGAAATTGCTGAAAATGAACCATATAGAGCTGTAACTCATAATAAAGGAATAATGAATGGTGTCGATGCAGTTTTAATTGCTACAGGTAATGACTTCCGAGCTGTTGAAGCAGGCATTCATTCTTATGCAGCAAGAAATGGGAAATATTCCAGCTTAACTTTTGCCTACGAGGAAAAAGACGATTTTATTTTTGAAATTAAAATACCAATTGCAATTGGGACAGTAGGGGGGTTAACAAGTATCCATCCTCTAGTAAAATGGTCTCTAGAATTACTTGGAAATCCATCTTCATCTGAATTAATGCAAATAATTGCAGCTGTTGGATTATCTCAAAATTTTGGAGCACTTAAATCTCTTGTCACATCAGGTATTCAAATTGGGCATATGAAAATGCATTTATTAAATATCTTAAATCAAAATAATGCAACCCAAAAGCAAAAAATAAAAGCAATAGAATTTTTTAAAAATAAACTAGTAACTCATAGTGAAGTAACAAACTTTTTAAAATCTAACTAATAATTTGAATTATTATAGTCACGGAAAACTTCTAATAACTGGAGAATACTTTGTAAAAATTGGAGTAAAAGCATTTGCTCTACCATCCAAATTTGGACAATCATTATTTTACACTCCCCAAAAGGAGAAATTTCTTATTTGGGAAAGTTATGATGAAAAGAATAATATTTGGTTCAAAACAAAAATGTGTTGTGAAAATTTTGACATTATATCTTCCATTAATGAAAACCTTTCTAAAAACCTATCAAAAATTTTAAAAATTGTACGGGAACTTAATCCTAAGTTCCTTCTATTAGAGGGGGCAAAAGTTAGAACTAGATTAGAGTTTAATATTAATTGGGGTTTGGGTTCTTCATCAACCTTAATTTCTAATATTGCTGAGTGGGCTAATGTAAACCCCTATAAATTATTAGAAAAAACTTTTGGCGGAAGTGGTTATGATATTGCATGTGCAAAATCAAATAAACCTATTATCTATTCTCTCGAAAAATCAACTCCAAAAATTGTGAAATGTGACTTTGATCCTTCTTTTAAAGATTCTCTTTTTTTTGTTTATCTAAACAAAAAGCAAAATACTATGAGAGAATTAAAAAAATTCATGAAATCAAAAAAATTTACTGAAGATTCTTGTAAACAGATATCAACTATTACTAAAGAAATAGTTAGGGCTAACAAATTAGAAGATTTTGAAAGGTTAATAAATGAACACGAAGAAATAACAAAAAGAATTTTGGGAAAGAAAACAATTAAAGATGAACTTTTCTCTGATTTTAATGGTTCCATTAAAAGCCTAGGGGCTTGGGGAGGAGATTTCATTTTAGCTACAGGAAATCAAAAGAATAAAAATTATTTTTACCAGAGGGGTTTTAAAACAATTTTTAACTATTCAGAAATAATTATTTAGTAATAAATTTTTCTGTTATCTACAATTTCAGAAGCTGACTTCAAAGCATCAAAAATTGAAAGTGAACTTACAATTTCAGCTCTTTTAGAAGCCCTTAGTGCATTTTTATAAGCGATATAATTACTTAGCTCTGGAGCTTTTTTCCTAGAATTTACCTCTAACATAAAAATAGCATTTTTACCTTCTAAAAGTTTAGATGGTTGATTTAAATCCATTGAAAAAGCTGCTCCAATAATATACGGTTCTTCACCAGAACCAACTAAGATAGTATTGTTCTGTGTTAAAGCAGATGCAGTTTCAATCTCTTTGTTAAGTAATTGTGAAAATTCATCCAATGTTTTAACTTCAGCATAATTCTTTTTCAAATATTCAATTTTTTTTGTTCTAATTAATATTTTTTTTACTTCTTCTATGTTATTTTCAATATCAACATCTCCATCAGTAAAAATTTTATTCAACCTCACTACTGCATATCCGCCACTGCTTATTGAAAACTTTCTAATATCACTAATTTTTGTTTCCTCATTAAAAGCCCATTGAACAATATTTCTTTGCCTAAATAGCCCTGGCAGGTTTTCCCCTAAAACTTCTATTTTATTTACTTCTTGAACTTTATATTTATAATTTTCAGCAGTTTTTAAAAAGTCTTTATCTTTTGCTTCAATCTCAAATTTAGTGACATCCATAAAAACTTTATTTGAAGTTTCTTCTGAGGGTATTATTTCTCTTGTTATGTCTGCAATAAGAACCAAATCTTTTTTATCAGTAACATGAATTATATGATAGCCAAATTCTGTTTCAATCAATCCAACTCTCCCAACTCTTGTCTTTTCACAAAAAGAATAAAATTTTTCAGTCATAGTCCCCTCTTGAAAAAAACCTAAATCACCTCCCATATTCTTAGAGGGGCCGTCAGAATTTTCTAACGCCAATTGAAAGAAATTTTTAACATTTTTTCTGGCTTTAGAATAAATTTTCTTAGCAATTTCTTGAGCTTCTTTTTTATCTCTTGTGACAGAAGGGTTTGCTCTCAAAGCTCCCTTATATGAAATCAATATATGACTTGCCCTTATGGAGCCACCTTTTTTTCTGTCTAAAAAACGAGATATTTTGTATTTGTTACCATCCTTATAGGGGCCAAAAACATCTCCTGAATTTAGTCCATAAAGGATATCAGCATAATCATTTGCTAAATTACCCTTGGGTTTATATAAAGAATCAAAAGGATCCTCAGAATATCGCTCAATAAATTCAGATATTTCTTCAACATCTTTTAACCCAGGGATAGTATCTGTAAGTTTTGATACATCATTATACTCAACCCTATCATAAAGAAGTTTTTCAAGTTGAGACCTAATTTCAGATTCATCTGATTTTGATGGAATTTCAGGAAAAATGACATAGCTCAATCCTCTTAAACTTTTTGTTTGATATCTTTTTCTATTTTCATTAATATATTTTCTAATTTCATTATCACTAACAGAAAACAAACTATCATCTATATCTTTATAGGAAACGCTAACATATTTTAAATTTATTTTATCATTATCTAAATGATAAGAATCTCTTCCTTCTTTCTCAGTAACCTCTGTAGCTGACTTTATAAGGTTAAAATATATGTTTTCTTTAGCTATTGCGACTATACTTTCTTCTTGTAATTTCCAGTCTTGAAAAGCTGTAGGATTTTCAAGCTCTAACTGTGCTAAAAAATTTACAAAAAATCCAAAATCAAAAATCCCTGAAGAATTTTGAAAACGAGGGTCATTTACAATAGACTCATTTTGAGAAAGCATCATTTCTATTTGTTCTTTCCCAGCATCAATTCCAAGATTTTTAAATTGCTGATTGAAAATTGAAGACTTAATCAACTGGTCCCAAACGGAATTTACTGACTCCATAGTAGACAAATTATAATTCCTTTCGGTTTGTTCAACAAGTCTTCGGAAATAATCTAAATCTATATCTATGTCATTAACTGCTCCAATTGGTTCATTAGAGGGAGAATTAGGTCCTGCTCTATTAAAAACATCTGCAATAACAAAAGCAAACAGGGCCATTCCTATAACAAGAATTAAGAAAAAAGATCGCTTTCGAATTTGCCCTAGAACAGCCATAATAGTATTTTTATTAGGTGCGAAAATACAATTTTTTAATATAAAATTTTAATCTTCATTAATCATCCTAAGTATTACTCGATCAATTTTAGTTGATAACACACTTTTTATTTCCATTTCATAATTATCTATATTAACTTTTGTTCCCTTTTTTGGGATTTTCTCAGTAACATTTACTATTAGCCCTCCGAGAGTTTCATATAATTCTTTAACTGGTAATTTTAAATTATACTTTTGATTTAAATAATCCACTTCTAAACGAGCAGAAAATTCATATTCATTTTCGCTAATAATTTTTTCATAAAATTCAATTTTATCATGTTCATCTTCTATTTCACCAAATAATTCTTCAATAATATCTTCAACAGTTATAATTCCTGAAGTTCCACCATATTCGTCCAAAACAAGTGCAATACTTTTTCTTTGTTTTATAAGTTTTTTTAACACTGAACTAATAAGCATAGTTTCTGGAACAAAACCTACAGGAATTAAAATTGAAGCTATTTGTTTAGGTTTTTTAAATATCTCAAAAACATGAACATAACCAATTATATTATCGATTGTTTTTTTAAATACTAGTATTTTTGATAACCCTGTTCTGGTAAATAATTTTTTGATTTCTTTAATAGAAGAATTTAACTCTACAGCAATTATTTCCGTTCTAGGAAGCATTACTTCTCTAGTTTTTAAATCTGAAAAATAAAGTGCATTTTTAAAAATTTCAATCTCTGTATCAACATTTTCTTTGCCCTGAAAAGCGTTAAGCTGCTCATCTATGTAGTCCCCTAACTCAATTTTAGAAAATAGAAATTTAGTTTTATCTGATTTAGAATTAAAGAAATTAATTAATATGACATCAGTTGCCTTAATTATCATATATGTAAGCGGGTAAAAAAGTATGTAAAAAATCATTGCTGGAAATGTGAAATATTTCATCAATGTATTAGCATAAATATTAAAAAAGACTTTTGGAAAAAATTCAGCAGTTAATAAAATAACTAATGTTGAAATAAGTGTTTGAATAAAAAAAATCTTGAAGTCTATAGTTCCATTTAAATTAATTTCAGGAAAGATAAAGTCTATTATTCTATCACCCATAAAAATGCCATAGACAACTAATGAAATATTATTCCCAAGTAACATTGTCGCAATAAATCTTGAGGGGTTTTTTGTTATGAAATTTAAAAATTTTGCATTTATTCCGCTCTGCTTTTTCTCAACCTCAATAAAAATTTTATTAGAAGATATGAAGGCAATTTCCATACCCGAAAAAAAAGCTGACAATAAAATGCAAATAAAAATTATAAAATCCGAGATTATCATTTTCTAAATTTTTTTTGGCTACTAAATTTTTTACGATAATGTCTCCTAAAAAATGCCATTAAAATTGATATAACGGCAAAACCAAAAAATATATATGCCCTATCTCGATTAAAATCCCATGTCAAAAAGACTTCAACTATTGATATTAAAGCAATGCACCAATAAATTATCTCTGAAATTTTATAGCTTTTCATTATTCAATGAATCTTTAATTTCAGTAAAATTAAGTAGTCCAGACAATTTTCCTGTTTTGAATTCACTGAATTCTTTATTTGTATCTAATCTAACGGCATCAATGTCATAATCCATATTTTTAAAAGTAAATTGCTCCTCAGTAAATAACCACTCATTTTCTGCATCCCAAAAAAGTTGCTGAGTAAATAGCTCAGATCCATCACTTGATATCAGTTTTACATTCTTTTTTAGGTCGACTATTTTAGTAGACTTATAAAATATACCATAATCAGCATAAATCTTATTTTCTTTTCCATTATCATCGTGAAAAGTAACCTTTAGTCCCTCAGGAAATTCAGAATACTTAAAGCTTAAATGATTATAATCTAAATGAATAGGCGCGGTCAATACTGCTTGAATTTTTGTAGAATCTGTATATACTAGTTTAACATCAGATGCAATTCCAAGAGGACTTTCAAAAAATTTGTTGCCAGTTTCAAAATCTATTTCAGGATTTTCACAAGAAATAAAAAGTGAAATTGAAATTATGATTATAACTTTTTTAAATATTTCGGCTCTTGAAATTTCCATTTATAATTTGGGAACTTTAATACTAGCATTAATCCAACAATTGAATTTAATACTAGTCCCTTCATTACCCTCAGTAAATATATCTGTTTTGGAAGGAGCTCTCCCTAGATAACTTGCCCTTGTTCTATTAGCTAATTTTCTAATTGAAGCATCAACTCTACCTGCTTTTTGAGCAATATTTGCTGCTAACCAATACACTGCTCTCTTTTCAAATTGATTGCTACCACAATCATTTGCGCTACTTGCATACAAGCTAGCAATTAACAAATATGCTCTACCTAAAGATGGTTGATAAGACAGAGCTTTATTAGCATAATTCCTGGCGGATGATTTTCTGCCGCTATTTTTAAATTTTAATGCAATTTTGTATAAAATTTTAGCCTTCTTATAAGGATCTGTACCTAACTTAATTGATTCCTCATAAAATTTTAAAGCCTGGGTTCCATTTCCTCTTTTATCATTAAGTAATCCCAAATAATATGCTGAATCAGCAGAAGGATCTAAATTATGCAAGGCTTCAACAAGAGTGACAAATAATGGATCGTCTGAACACTCTTTTTTATCCATTCTGCTTGCAGCTCGTTTTAACCAAATAGGATCAGTTTTATTTTCATCAAAATTTTTATTGTAAAGTGGTATTAG
>JAQWON010000018.1 GCA_029245825.1 Flavobacteriaceae bacterium | reverse complement strand
CTCTCTTGCAAAAAACTTTGAGTTGGGTTGGCGAAAAGATTTTTCAGACATTAAGCTTGAAGCTGTAATTTTTCATATCTCCACAGGAAATGAAATTTTACCATATGAATTGGAGCAATTCCCAGGAAGAACATTTTACAGAAATGCAGGAAAAACTATAAGAAGGGGTTTGGAACTTTATGGATCTAAAGAAACTGATTCTTACAAGGCTGTTTTTTCTTATTCTTTTTCAGATTTTATATTCGATAGTTATGTTGTTGATGGATTAGCTTATGATGGAAATAGGCTCCCCGCTATCCCAAAGCATCATGCTTTTTTAAGTTTTAAATATAAATTTACTCCAACTATAGGGGGAGAAATAAAGGCAAAACATGTTGGAGCATTTTTTGCTGACGATAAAAACAATAATGAAGTAGATGGTTATTCTATCTTTCAATTTAGACTCTGGAAAGATTTTAAAAACTATAATCTTTATGTTGGAGCAAATAATTTATTTAATAAAAAATATTTTGATAACATTAAAATAAATGCATTTGCTAATCGGTTCTATGAACCAGCTCCAATGAGAAATTATTACGCTGGAATAAATTTTAAAATTTAACTTTAATAATAAAATCGTATTATGAATAAATTCATAAAAACATGATTAGATTAATAATCTTATTTAAATTTTTTTTCTATTCAATCTTTTTATCAGCACAAGAGGAATCTTTCCTTTTAGTACTTGGCAATGTTCAAGATGGAGGGATTCCACATATAGCTTGTAAAAAAGATTGCTGCATGTCTTTGACTGAAAAAGAGAAAAGAGTTTTAAAAATAACTTCATTGGCATTTGTTGACAAAAGTGAGTCAAAGCATTATTTATTTGAAGCTTCAACAGATATTACTGATCAGTTAAATTTCTTGGATCAGATTACAGGGAATAAGTCAAAACTAGAAGGGATCTTCCTAACACATGCGCACATGGGCCATTACAGTGGTCTTCTTCAATTAGGTAGAGAGGCAATGGGAGCTAAAAATATTCCGGTATATGTTATGCCCAAAATGTCTGAGTTTTTAAAAAGTAATGCGCCATGGAGTCAATTGGTTTCACTCAATAACATTAAATTAAAATCATTAGCTGAAAATCAATCAATGAGGGTTTCCAATCAGCTTCATGTAAGTTCAATAATTGTTCCACACAGGGATGAGTTTTCCGAAACAGTGGGATTTTTTATTAAAGGACAAAGGAAAACAGCTTTTTTTCTTCCCGATATTGACAAATGGGGTAAATGGGATCAATCTTTAAAAAATATTTTAGAGAAAGTTGATTATGCATTTTTAGATGGAACATTTTTTGATTCTGCAGAGATTAATTATAGAGATATTTCTGAAATACCACATCCATTTGTAATAGAAACGATTGATCATTTATCAAGCCTGCCTTTGAAAGAAAGAAAGAAAGTTTTCTTCATTCATATGAATCACACTAATGGAATGCTAAATCCAGATAGTCAAATTAGTAAAGAGGTTCTATCTAAAGGGTTTCAAATAGCTCGCTACGGAATGCAGTTTCCTCTTTAATCAGTATTTTGAAGTTGAATGGCTATTTCCTGATTCTTGTCTAAAACACGTAGAAGATTTCCGCTCCAAATTTTTGATATATCCTCTTCGCTGTAGCCTCTTTTAAGAAGTTCAAGAGTTACGTTAAAGGTCTCCGATGCATCTTCCCAGCCATCAATTCCGCCCCCACCATCAAAATCTGAGCTGATTCCAACATGATTTATCCCAATTTTGTCTTTAATGTAATCTATGTGATCAACAAAATCACTAACATCAACAGGAGGATACCTAGATCTGATCTTTTTTATCTCATCTTTTGCTAGTTTTTGGATCTCAGTATAAGCCTCTCGATAACTATTCATCTCTTCTTCGGGGAGCTTCATAACATCACTGTAGATCATTGTTTTAAACCCTATAGCTTCAGATTTTAGTTTAATAATAGAATCAAGACCTTTTCTATAATTTTTTTGCTTTTCTGATTTAAGATAACTGCCAAGAGCAACTACATGGACAACACCGCCATTATTTTTAATCCAACCAAGCTGCTCGTCATCAAGGTTTCTTGGGTGATTACAAAGGGCTCTTGCGGAAGAATGTGATGCAATTACAGGAGATTTACTCAGTTCTATTGATTGGCGATTAGCTTCTTTTGACGGATGGGATAAATCAATAATAATTCCATAATAATTGAGTTCTTGTATTAGTTTTTCTCCTAATTTACTAAGTCCATTATGCATCCAAATACTATCATATTCTCCAGTATTTGAATCAGAAAATTGACTGTGACCATTATGAGCTAGAGACATATAACGAGCTCCTTTTTTGTAATAATCTTTTACCTGTGATAAATCCATTCCTAGAGGATATGCATTTTCAACACCAATCATCGCAACAAGCTTTCCCTGGGAATTTATTCTTTTAACATCTTCACTAGTTTTTGCGAGGCCAATTTTATCAGGGGCATAGATATTGACCAGGCGATCAATTGCATCAAATTTAGCCATAGCATTTTCTCTAGCTGATTGATAACCCTCTTCATCAAGACTCTTTTGACCAGTATAGACAATTAAAAACCCTACGTCAAGTCCCCCCTTTGTCATTTTAGGGAGGTTAAACTGAGTGTTAGTGTCCATTGTATAGTTTAGAGAATCAGTAAAATTTGATACCGAAAAATCATCATGAGTATCCAGAGTTATAACCTTTTTATGTATTTCCATAGCCTTTTGCTCAATGGATTTTTCTTGACAGCCTAAAAGAGCTATGGCTGCAAGTATTAGAAGATATTTTCTATTCATTTTTCTATTTTTTTTTCAAATTAACTATTTTATTTTAATGATCTCAACAATTTATTGTTAATAATTCTTTTTACAATAGTTTAAATCGCTTAATCTATTAGTTAAATTAGATCTAAGTGTTTTTCAGTGTAGTACCACCAAATCACTTAAATCTTTCCCTCCTGCTTTCTCCAAGCAGGAGGGTTTTTTATAAAGAAACCACTTTGGCACACTTTTTGCTATATATATAGAGTCAGTATATTCTGACGAATTAAACGTTTAATTTTAACTAATTTAATTTTTTATCAAATGAAAAAAGGTTTATTAAGTTTTTTGCTGGCCGCACTAACATTAGTTGGCTGTCAAAACTATGACGATCAGTTCGATGAGCTGAACGCCAAAATCCTTGCACTTCAAAGTGAGCTTACTAGTATAAGCGCTATTCAAAGTGCAATTACCGACTTAAATACCAAAATTGCCGCAGTTCAGTCTTCTGCGCTTACAGCTGCTGATTTAGCAGGGATCATTTCTGATCTTGATGCTGTTCAAGCTGCAGTAGAAAACTTAGGTAGTGTTGGTACTGAAGTTGAAAATTTAAATGCTGAGGTTGATGAAATTCTTGCAGCTCTTGATGATTTACTAGCAGCTAATGCTGTAATCAATCAAGATCTTCGAATTACTTCTGATGCTGAGCTTAGATATGTTGCTTCACTTGTTAATCTAGAGCCAACACCAACTGTTATTGTTAATGGTTATGTTGAGGTAGATCCTTCATTTGCTGCAACTAACACTGCTAAGTTAGATTCTATTTTAGCTATTACTAACAAGATTAATACAATCTTAGGTAATTCTGTTAACGTAGGTCTTACAACTGCTGGAACAAGTTTGACATTTAATGAGTTATCATTTCTTGATGCAAATATGAGTATTTCAGGTGGAGTAGTTGCTCTTCCTAAACTGGTAACAGTTGGTGGGGACATTACTCTTAACTATTCTGGTAACTATAGCTTCCCTCTTATTTCTAGAGCTGCTACAATTACTTTGACTGATAATTCTGGTCTTGTTGCTGTTGACTTTTCAGGATTGACTACTGCTAACAGTATTCAATCAACTGCTGGTAAGTTATCGCTTACAAAAGCAACTTCAGTAAAGCTAGGTAGTATTTCATTACCTGCTTCTGTTACGCTTCCAGAAACAACTGAATTTGTAACACTTAAGGCTGGTGCTCAAGGAGCATTTTCTGCTGCTATTGGTGGAAGTGTAACTAGTACTGCAGTTAATTTAGACCTTTCCAAGATGACATCTTTATCTGGAACAGTTACTGTTACAACTGGAGGAACATCTGTTTCAACTGTTAATTTGGGAGCTGTTGCTACTGTCTCAGGAGGAGCTACTCTTACTATCACTACTGCTGGTAGTGTAGATCTTAGAGCTTTAACAGGAACTGCTTCTGGTGTTAATGTTACATCTCCGATTGTTAATCTTGATGCTTTAGCTGCTGTTCAAGCGGGAGGGCCTCTTACTTTAACTGAGGTTACTGTTTTATTGCCTAAGTTAGCAACTCAAGCTGATGTTATTACTGCTAGTAGTGCAACTACTTTTAAGGCTGAACTCTTAGTTGTTGCTTCAACGTCAAGTTTGGTTACTGCTGGTGGAGCTGCTTCGCATGTATGGGTAGGACATATTCCATCGAATGGTTTCCTAAGTATGGTTGGAACTACTGGAATTCTTACAATTGATGCGCAGGATGCTGCTTTTGATGCAGGTTATTGGTTTGGGTCGGATCTTAAGACTCTTACTATAGCAGGAAAAGCAAATTCTAATAGTTCGGCTCAAAGCAATGCATTTACAGCTAATTCATCTAACACTGCTTTAACTTCGATTACAATTCCTAGCGCTTCGACTTTCTCTTCGTTTACTGTTTCTGCTTCAGCTGCTATTGTTACTTTAACAACTGCTGGTGCAATTAGAGATTTAGATGTTAGGAATATGGCTGGATTTAAATCTTTGAATTTTGGACATTCACATATCCAAGGTACAGGATCAGATGCTGCTACAATCATTGTTTCAAACACAGGAGTTCTTTCTCTTGACATGTCTTCAATGAAGAAAGTTAAAACGATTGCTGTTACAGGTAATAGCGCATTGGCTTCTTTGGTGGCTCCTTCTCCAGCTGGAGAGGATGACCTTCCAGAACCTTTAGCTTCTATTACTGTTACTGTTACAAATAATGCCTTAAAAGGTGTTCTTACTAAAGCTATCGCTGGTACAGAGGTAACTGATCATGTATATGCTCAGCTTACATCTGCTGCGGTTTCAAGTCTTAAAGCATATATAGATATGTTTAAGTCTGCAGCTGCTGGAGGTAACATTAGAACAGTTGTTGCTGGTTCAGTTGGTGCTGATTCAGGTTATATCGCAGGAGTTACTTGGGATATTGAAATGGACAGTGTTGACTATAGTTCAACTGCAGGTGTAGAAACAGTTGATACAGATACTGCTTTTACTGCTGATACTGCTGGACGCGCAGGTGCTGATAATGACAATGCTACAGCTGCTGACAACCAAAACAATGGTGGTAATATTACTACCTATAATGAGTTGTCACTAGTTAGCGCTACAGCTACTGGTACAGGAGTGTAAGGAAATATATTTTCTTACTTAATTAAAAAAGAGCCTTTCCTTTTGGGAAGGCTTTTTTTTTAGAGAATAATAAATATTGATAAAATCAGAAGCGAGATAAATTCTATAATTAGGCAAATAGCAAGATGACTTACACCGTTTTTTAGAAGGTAGTGATGAATATGATTGTTATCCGGTCTAAATGGCGATTTTTTATTCATAATTCTGATATAAAAAACTCTCAACAAGTCAAAGAGCGGATATATTAAAATAATAATAGAAAGCAAAGCCTTGTTTGATAAAAACACATCTTTTATTTGGTATTCATTTCCAAGGAGGATAATTGCATAAATTGATATTAAAGTCCCAAGGAGTAAAGATCCTGAATCGCCCAAAAAAACTTTATTCCTTTTTTTAAAATTGAAGTAGTAAAGGGGTAATAAGCTAAATAAAATGATCATTCCTAGAGCATTAATTTTAGTTGGAGTATTGGTTAAGAACTCCACCAAAAGAATTACTTTAATAGTCTCTGTAATTGCAAGACCATCAATTCCATCAATAAAGTTTATGGCGTTTACAATTACCAGGAAGACAAATATTGTAAAAAGTTGACTTGGAACATTTGGGATAATATCAAGACCAAAAACACCGTGAAAATCATTTATTACCAGCCCTTGATCGATTAGAATTTTGGCTACAATAATTTGAAGCAGGAATTTTAATTTAAAATCTGCATTATAAAAATCATCATAAACACCGACGATAAACATTATACCCAGAGGAATTAGAAGTGAAAAGTCAAAAATTTCATCCCCTTTTATATAGTAAATAATAGAGAAAAGGAAAAGCGTAATAAAAATGGCAATACCACCTGTTTTAGTTGCTGTTGATTTATGAACCGAGCGATGGTTTATCGCATCAAAAATTTCACGATTTACAAAGAATTTTCTTAATATAATTGTACTTATTACTGAAGTAATAAATACTAAAAATAAATTTAAAGGACCCATGAATAATTAACTTGAATAAATTTATATCTTGCAAATTATAAAAAGAAAATTTAACGATGGCCCAGAAATCTTCTAAACCTTCTAAGGTTGATGTATCAAATTTCTTTCCGTCTCTTTTTATTATTGGTTTTTTACTTGTTGGATTTATTCCAAACTGGTCTGCGGTAGATAAGATTGCCCCACAGTGGTTATACCTTAGTATACTTAATTTTGTTTCTGGAATATACCTGTTCTACAACAGAAAAAATTTTTCTTATAGGTTTTTTTCGGTTTTGTCTTCTGGGATGGCAGTTTGTTACATTTCATTTGTCCTATGGGCTTTTCTTTCTTATTTCTATGCAATTAATCCAACAGAGGTTTTAGTTAATATAGTAAGGCATTTCAACACACTTTTTATGCTTCTTAATTTAGCTATTTTTCTCTACAACATTAAAAACAAAAACAGGTTAGTATCTTTTGCCGTAATGCTCATTTTATCTATTGAGGTTTATGCAGTTTTAGCACAATTTTTTGAGATGTACAATTCAACAGGGATAATTAATTCTGAACAGTTAAAAGGAGTTACTGCAAATAGGAATATTACTGCTTTTTCTATTGCGATAAAACTCCCTTATGTACTGTATCTGATTTTTGTTTCCAGGAGATTTTTGTTTAAGATTTTATATTCTTCACTGATTTTCCTTGGCCTTTTTTGTTTGTCTATTATTGAAAGTAGAGCTTCATTTTTGGCAGCAGGATTAATAGGCGTCTTATTGTTTTTATGGTCTGCATATCTTTCATACAAAGAAAAATCTTTAAAACATTCGCTTTTAAATCTTTATTACTTGGTCCCAATGGGTTTTGCAATTATTGCAAATCAAGGATATACTTCTGAAAAAGGGGCAGATGCTCTTTCTAGAGCCGCTACAATCTCTTTTAGTACTCAAGATGGATCTGTTAATCAAAGACTGAGATATTATGAAGATGTATTAACTCATATTATGAACAATCCAATTTTAGGAGTTGGAATAGGAAATTGGAAGCTAACATCGATAGATTATGATAAAAAAGACATTAGTGGGTATATAGTTCCCTATCATGCGCACAGTGATTTTATTCAATTGGGAGCTGAACTTGGGTTTATAGGTTTTTTTCTCTATCTCTTTGTCTTCATTTCCGGCGCATATTATATTTATATCATTCTTTTTAAATCTAACCTAAACTCTGAGGTGAAACTCTTTATAATGATGCTAGCATGTTCTTTAGGAGTTTATGGCATTGATGCAAATCTTAACTTTCCTATCGCAAGACCACAAGTATTAGCCCCATGGGCTTTAACAATGTCACTTCTTATTTTTCATTACAGACAGATAAAAAAAATAGAAGTTTCAGCAAAAAAAACATCAAGATTTTCTTTTTTCCCATTTTTTCTTTTAATTATCATGGCACCTAGTATTTATATAACGAATGTTAACTATAAATCACTAATAGGACAGCTAACTTTGCTGCGTGATTTTAATAGCAATCAATATAATGTTAGTCTAGATAAAATTGATAATATTACTCCTTGGCTTCCAAACATTACGGTTACTACAATTCCAATGCAGGCAATTAAAGCAAGGTACTATCTTTATTACAAAAGGTATGAAAAAGCTATACCTATGCTTAAAGAAGGGATATCGGCAAATCCTTATCTGCTTTTTAGTGAAAATCTTCTTGGCAAGGCCTACTTTGAGATGGCCCAGATAGATAGTGCTTTTCATTATTCTAAGAAAGCTTTTTACGGTCTTCCAAATAATGCTCTTCACGGTGCAACTTATGCTACTGTTCTAAGCGTGAAAGGAGATACGTTAGAATTAAACCGTGCTTTGGACAATTTATCAGGAAAAACTAATCCAGTTATATGGAAAAATTTCATCATTGCATATGCTGCTGTTACAAAACCAGGGACTCGTGGGATGGCTAAAAGAATTAATAAAGCTGTAGAACTGTATCCAGATGAACCCGAGATAAAAAGCATGCAAAGACTATATGTAATAGGTCAAGAAAAGATAAATGAATCTAATTCAATAGCTGCTGAAGGATTAGCGTTTTACAACCAAAGGAGGTATATTGAAGCTGCTAAAAAGTTTGAAGCCGCTGGTGATATAAACTATATAGAATATTCACATTTTGAAAATGCTGCCAGTGCATATTTCTTAGCTGGGGATTATGGACAATCCTTATTATATTTAAATAGGGTTATTAAAGAGTTCAAACCAATGACTGGAAAATCAGAATATTTGAAAGGTTTAATCTTGATTAATTGGGGAGATTCTGTTCAGGCTTGTGAATTATTTAATATTTCATTGGGTTATGGATATTCTCAAGCCCAAACCTCTATTAATCAATATTGTAGTAATCAATAAGAATTTTTATATACCAATCTTAGATGAATGATAAGATAGCAATATTAGGATTAGGATATGTTGGTTTGCCATTAGCCACTGAATTTGCAAAGAAGTTTAAAGTTTTAGGGTATGATTGCGACTCTAAAAGGGTTAATGAATTAAATCTTTTAGTAGATAAAACCAAACAAGTTGATTCCTCTAAACTAAAAAATGCTCTAAAGAATAAATTAGTTTTGTCTTCTAGTGAAGATATGCTAAAAGATTTTAATGTTTATATATCAACTGTACCTACGCCAGTAGATTCTAAAAAAAAGCCAGATTTAACTTATTTGATATCTGTTTCCAAAACTATTGGTAAGTATTTAAAAAAAGGAGATCTTGTTATATATGAGAGCACTGTTTTTCCTGGCTGTACAGAAGAGGAGTGTGTCCCTGTATTAGAAAAAAGTTCTGGATTAACATTTAACAAGGATTTTTTTTGTGGTTATTCCCCTGAAAGGATTAACCCAGGAGATCAGGTAAATACTTTAGTTAGTATAAAAAAAGTAACTTCTGGATCTACTCCAGAAACAGCAAATCATGTAGATGCAATATATGAGGAAATAATAAAGGCAGGTACACATAAAGTTTCGTCGATAAAAGTGGCTGAAGCTTCTAAATCTATTGAAAATGCACAACGCGATCTGAATATTTCATTTATAAATGAGTTGGCAATTATTTTTGACCACATTGGCATTGACACAAATGAAGTTATAGAGGCAGCTGCTACAAAATGGAATTTTTTAAAATTTAAACCAGGGCTAGTTGGAGGTCATTGTATTAGCGTTGACCCATATTTTTTAATACATAAGGCAAAGAGTTTAGGTTATTCTCCTGAAGTAATTTTAGCAGGAAGAAACGTCAATGACAATATGGGCAAATTTATAGCTTCTAAGATTATAAATTTGATGAAAAATAAATCAATTATAGTTAAAGGGTCAACGGCAATTATTTTGGGGATAACCTACAAAGAGAATTGTAATGACATTAGAAATTCTAAAGTCCCAGATATTTATCATGCTTTAAAGAGGTATGGAATTGAAGTTGACATTTATGATCCACTTGCTGATAAAAATGATGTTCAAAAGAATTATGGGATAAACTTAAAATTTAAGCCTAACACTTACCAATCAATCATATTAGCTGTCCCGCACAACATTTTTTTAGAACGTGGCATACGACATTTGAGACATCCTGAAGGATCAGTTGTTTATGATGTAAAATCTGCATTAGACCTTAAAGAAGTAGATGGAAGACTTTAGTAGTAAAGAAAGAACACAAAAAAGGAATACTTTTTTTATTTGATTTATGTTTGCTTTTTAATTTTATATTAAGTACTTTTGGTACTTGATAAACAAATTAAATTAGTATTCCAGATGTTGGGAGGTCTTATAACTTCAAAAACCCGGTTACGTTTGTTGATTAAATTTTTTATTTCGCAAGCTAACCGGGGTTATTTAAATGGACTTGCTAATGAAATGGGAGAATCTACAAATTCAATTCGGAAAGAACTTAATCATCTTCATGGCGCTGGTTATTTAGAAAAAGTCAAATCTTATAATAAGGTTGAATATAAGGCAAATGTAAAGCATCCATTGTTTGAGGTGCTTAGAAAGGTAGTGCTAAAACATTTGGGTCTTGAAGATATTGTAGAAAATGTTTTGGAACGTATGGGAGATGTTAAAAAGATAATTTTGGTTGGGGATTATGCAAAAGGTATGGATTCTGGCAAAATCGAAATTTTTTTAATTGGAAATGGGTTAGATATGGAGTACATAAACCAGCTAGAGGAAAAAATAGAAAATCTTATAAAAAGGAAGGTTAGTTTTTACTTGGCAAGTAAGTTTTTAAGTGATCAGCCAAATATTGTCTTATTTAAAAAAGATAAACCAGTTAAGAACTAGATTATTAAAGTAATAAAAGGCTTCTATGAAAAAAGCAATTATAGTTTCTGGATACTTTAATCCATTACACAAAGGTCATATAGATTATTTCAAGTCAGCAAAAGGAAAAGCGGATTTTCTTATTGTTATTCTAAATAATGATCGCCAAAGAGCTTTAAAAAGATCAAAAGAGTTTATGTTAGAAGATGAAAGAGCTATAATATTAAGAGAATTAAGAGTAATAGATGAAGTTTTTATATCTGTAGATACTGATAAGACTGTTTGTAAAAGCATTGAAAAAGTTAATTCAATATTTTCAAAAAAATTTAAATTGTTTTTTGGAAATGGAGGAGATCAAAATAATAAGACCTCTCCTGAGGTTCCTGTTTGTAATAGATTAGGAATTGAATTAATTGATGGCTTGGGAAGTAAAATTCAATCTTCATCATGGCTCTTAAAAAATTAAAATGAAAAATATTTGTTGTATTGGAGCTGGTTATGTTGGAGGTCCAACGATGGCAGTTATTGCACTAAAATGTCCTAACATAAATGTTAAAGTTGTAGATGTTGATATTAAAAAAATTAATGCATGGAACGGGCCATTAAATGAGCTTCCTGTTTTTGAGCCCGGTTTAAAATCTGTAATTGATAAAACAAGGAATAAGAATTTATTTTTCTCCGAAAAAATTGATGAGGCAATTCAAGAAGCTGAGATGATTTTTATGGCAGTTAATACTCCGACAAAAAATGAAGGTCCTGGGGCTGGCATGGCAGCTGACTTAAAGTATATTGATTCGTGCACAAAAAGAATTGCTAAAACAGCTTCAAAAGATAAGATAATAATTGAGAAGTCAACCTTGCCAGTTAGAACAGCTGAAAGAATTAAAGAAATCTTAAAAAAAGAAGGCAGGAAAGGAGTAAAATTTGAAGTGATTTCTAATCCAGAGTTTTTAGCTGAAGGAACGGCCATTCA
Source organism: Flavobacteriaceae bacterium (assembly GCA_029245825.1). Classification (GTDB taxonomy): domain Bacteria; phylum Bacteroidota; class Bacteroidia; order Flavobacteriales; family Flavobacteriaceae. The sequence goes on along the minus strand of JAQWON010000018.1, from coordinate 810 downwards.
AGATCTGTTCAAATCAGACAGAGTTCTTATAGGGGGAGATTCAACGAAGTCAGGACAAGAAGCAGTTAATAAGTTAATGAAGATTTATTTAAATTGGATTCCAAAAGAAAAGATTTTAACTACAAATGTTTGGTCTTCTGAATTAACAAAATTAGCTTCAAATGCAATGCTTGCTCAAAGAATTTCATCTATTAATAGTCTTTCAGCTTTATGTGAAAAAACAGGAGCTGATATAGATGAAGTTTCTATGGGGATAGGAATGGATCATCGTATTGGATCAAAATTTTTAAAAGTTTCAGTTGGTTTTGGAGGTAGTTGTTTCCAAAAAGACATCTTAAACCTCGTTTATTTATGCCGTCATTATGGCCTCGAGGAAACAGCTGAATATTGGCATCAAGTAGTTAAAATTAATGATTATCAAAAAAAACGTTTTGCAAAAAAGATAGTTTCTTCCTTAGACGGGTCATTAAAAGACAAGAAGGTTTCTATTTTGGGATGGGCGTTTAAAAAGGGAACAAATGATTCTAGAGAGTCTCCTGCGATTTATATTTCAAGTTTTTTATTAGAGAAAGGTGCAACAATATGTGTTTATGACCCTATGATTGGACAAACTAAAATAAAAAGGGATTTGGAAGATTATTACAATAAAAATGATGATTTAAAAGAGAATTTTTCATCGTTATTAAATAAAAAATTATTTGCTTTTGATAATGTTAAAGAAGCACTTTTAAAAGCAGATGCTATTGCCATAATTACTGAGTGGGATGAATTTAAGAATTATGATTGGGAAGATATAAAAGAAAATATATC
>JAQWON010000011.1 GCA_029245825.1 Flavobacteriaceae bacterium | reverse complement strand
CAATGTTCCTATAAAAGACTATGAGGATATTAAACCCTATATTGACAAAATTTTTTCTGGAGAAATTAATGTTCTTTGGCCTGGGAAACCAATTTATTTTGCTAAAACCAGCGGGACAACTTCAGGACTCAAGTATATCCCTATAACAAAAGAATCCATGAGAACTCATATAATTTCTGCAAGAGATTCATTGCTAAACTATATTCATGAAACAGGCAATTCTTCATTTATAAATGGGAAGCATATTTTTTTACAGGGCAGTCCTATTTTAGAAGAAAAAAACGGAATCCATATTGGACGACTATCAGGAATAGCAGCACACTATGTTCCAAACTATCTGCAAAAAAATAGAATGCCCACTTGGAAGACAAATTGCATTGAGGACTGGGAAAAAAAAGTAGATATGATAATTGATGAGACCTTAAGTCAAAACATGACCTTAATTTCAGGAATACCTTCTTGGGTTCAGATGTATTTTGAAAAAATAATAAATAAGAGGGAAAAAAGAATAAGTGAAATATTTGAAAATTTTTCACTTTTTGTCCACGGAGGAGTCAATTATGACCCTTACAAAACGTTATTCAAAAAATTGATCGGTAAGCAAATAGATTCTTTAGAGGTTTTCCCTGCCTCTGAAGGATTCTTTGCATATCAAGACAAACAAAAAGAAACAGGCTTACTCCTTCTAGTTAATAATGGTATTTTTTATGAGTTCATTGAAGCTAGGGATTTTGGGGTTAATAATGATAGAATTCCATTGAGTCAAGTCAAAAAAGGAATTGAATATGTAATGATAATTTCCACTTCAGCAGGCTTATGGGCATATAATTTAGGAGATACAATTAAGTTTGTTTGTTTATCTCCATATCGAGTAATAGTGACTGGTAGAATTAAGCATTTTATCTCCGCTTTTGGTGAGCATGTTATCGGGAAAGAAGTTGAAACTGCAATTAAGATAGCTTCTGAAAAAACTTTTTGTGTTATTAGAGAGTTTACAGTTGCTCCTCAAATAAATCCTTCAAGTGGATTACCATACCATGAATGGTTTATAGATTTTGATAAGCGTCCAGATAATATTTCTAAATTTTCTCTTCATTTAGACAAAGAAATGAGAAACCAAAATCTTTATTATGACGATCTTATCAGTGGTAAAATATTAAAAAAACTAGTCGTTACTGAAGTTGTCAAAGATGGCTTTAAAAAATACATGAAAGAAATCGGAAAATTAGGAGGACAGAATAAAGTACCAAGACTTTCTAACGACAGAAATATTGTTGAGAAGTTAATTTCAAAAAGAAAATAATAATTTGCAGAAATGTATCCAAAAAAAAGATATAATAGGACTTTAAATTTTTTTAAAAAGCATGTTCCTCTAGATGAAAACATTTTAGATTTGGGCATAGAAAATCCTTTTTCTCAAATATTAAGAGACAATGGATATTATGTAGAAAACACTAAAGGTGAGGATTTGGATGAAGATTTATCATCGCTTGCTAATTCAAATGCCAATGTTGTGTCTGCGTTAGAAATTTTAGAACATTTACTTTCTCCATACATCTTATTAAAGAAAATAAAAGCAGAAAATCTGATTGCTAGCGTTCCTCTAAAGCTATGGTTTTCAAATGCATATCGTAGCACTACTGATCCCAGGGACAGACATTATCATGAATTTGAAGAGTGGCAATTTAACTGGCTATTGGAGAAAGCAGGGTGGAAAATAATAGCAAAGGATAAGTGGACAAATCCATCTAGAAAGATTGGTTTTAGACCAATTCTTAGAAACTTTTATCCCAGATATTATATTGTATATGCTAAAAAAATGAATTAATTTATTTTGAAATTTTACATAATTATTCCTGCACATAATGAAAGTAAGACTATAGGCTTGACCTTAAATTCATTAGTTAATCAAACAAGACTACCAAAAAAACTAGTTATTGTTAATGATAATTCTGATGATAATACAGAGAAAATTGTGTCTGAATTTTGCAGGAAATATAACTGGATAAAAAGCGTAAATGTAAGTTCATCATCAGACCATACTCCAGGAGCCAAAATTATAAATGCTTTTTATGAAGGCTATGCTATTCTGGATGATCAATATGACATAATTTCTAAGTTTGATGCAGATTTAATCTTTGATCCAGATTATATTGAAAGAATATATAACCATTTTAGGAGAAATAGTAAACTTGGAATAGTTGGTGGTGTTTGTTATATAAAAAGAGAAGAAAGATGGATTCCTGAGAATAAGTATAGAGATGATCACATAAGAGGAGCTATTAAGTCCTACAGGAAAGATTGTTTTATTGAAATAGGTAAAATAAAAAATTCAATTGGATGGGATACAATAGACGAATTTTTAGCAAAATATTATTCATGGAATATTTTGGTTGACTCAAAACTAAAAGTAAAACACCTAAGAGCTACAGGGGACAGATACAATCGTGAATCTGAAAAGTTACAAGGAGTAGCCTCTTTTAGAATGCGTTTGGGTATTATTTTAACTTTTCTTTCTGGAATAAAATCAGCTATTAATAAAGGTCGTTTTTCTATAATTGAAAGTTATTTAAAAGGATATTTTATGGCCAAATCAAAAAAAATGTCATTTCTTGTTAATAGAGAGCAGGGTAAGTTTATAAAGAATAGTCGCTGGAGAGGAATTTTTAAGAGGTTGTTTCGATAAGCTTCCCAGTTGATTTGATAAAGAAAAAATAATTTAAAGATGAATATTTTGATATTAGGAGGGGGAGGTAGAGAACATGCCTTTTGTTGGAAGCTATCTAAAAGCAAGATCGTTAATGATATTTTTATTGCACCAGGAAATGCTGGGACAAGTGAGCTTGGGGTAAATTTAGATATAAGCGTGAATGATTTTTTAGCAATTAAGGAAGAAGTAATAAAAAACAAAATTGAAATGGTTCTTGTAGGTCCAGAAGACCCTTTAGTTAATGGTATTCATGATTTTTTCTTATCTGATAAAATTCTAAATCCTATACCTGTAATAGGGCCAACAAAAAAGGCTGCTATGTTAGAGGGTAGCAAAGATTTTGCAAAAAAATTTATGGAAAGGAATTCTATTCCAACAGCAAAATATGCAACTTTTGATAAAAGAACTATTAAAGAAGGGCACAAATTTTTAAATACTTTAAAGCCACCTTATGTATTAAAAGCAGATGGATTAGCAGCAGGTAAAGGAGTTTTAATAATTAATGATTTAGCTCAAGCAAAAACAGAACTTTCAGAAATGTTAGTGGGAAAAAAATTTGGTTCAGCATCAGAAAAAGTGGTTATTGAAGAATTCTTGAAAGGGATTGAATTGTCGTGTTTTTTAATAACAGATGGCGAATCCTATTTGACATTACCTCTGGCAAAAGATTATAAAAGAATAGGAGAAGGAGACACTGGATTAAATACCGGAGGGATGGGAGCAGTTTCTCCTGTATCTTTTGTTGATGAGTCTTTCTTAAATAAAATAGATGAAAATATAATTAAGCCAACAATCAAAGGCTTAGCCCAGGAGAAGATTAATTATGTGGGATTTATTTTTATCGGTTTAATCAAAGTTCAGAATTCACCCTACGTTATAGAATATAATGTCAGAATGGGAGACCCTGAAACACAAGTAGTTCTTCCAAGGATAAAAAATGATTTTGGTGAAATATTATCATCCATTGCATCTAAAGAGATATCTAAAATAAAACTAGAGGTAGATCATAAGTTTGCTACAACAATTTTTGCAGTATCGGGAGGATATCCTGGATCATATGAAAAAGGCAAAAAAATTCGTAACATTGATGAAATTCAAGACAGTAATGTTTTTCATGCAGGAACTGTATCAAAAGGTTCAAATATCTATACTAATGGAGGAAGGGTATTAGCAATTACATCTTTAGAAGAGAGTTTTAAAGAGGCTATAAATAAATCATACAAAGAGTTGAAAAAGATTAATTTTGATGGAATGAATTATAGAAAAGATATTGGGTTTGACCTATAGAAAAGGATGTGCAGTAATCTCCTTATTTTCTTCACCTCTTTTATCAGATAAATTGAGTTGATAAATCCAATATATAGATGCAATTAAGCCAATCGAAAGAAAAATCCAAGAGATAATATTAGCAGCCCACCAACTATCTAGCTGTAATGATCTTAGACTTTCATAAGGAATAAAGAGTAGATTTTCAAAAAGCGAAGCAATCCCTTCAAAAAAATTTTTCCAGTTCATAACAGTTTATATATATTGCGAATTTAATAAAAACACATATGATTGCCAATTTATTTGAAAAAACTACTTATAAAGCATATTTCAGCTCTTTGATTTTTTCTTTTTTCACTGTTTTTTTTATTCAGTTTTGTAAAAATTATCCCTTTTTCTCTTTTCAAATTATACTTAACGCAATAGTTTTTTGGGCCTTTTTTGTTTTTTATATATTAATGATAACTTATTTAGAGACTAGATATGCATACAGCAATTATAGTTCAATCCATTTACTAGCCTTCCCCCTAGCGTTCCTTTTTTTCCCTCATGGCTCAGGATTAGTAGTTTCAAAATTTTTTTTAGGACTAATGCTAGTTTATTCAAAGTATGTTTATGGCAAAGTTTTATTCTCTGAGAACTCAGCTAAAAACCTATTTGATTTATCCTTTATATTTTCACTTATTTTAATCTATAATAATTTTCTTGCTATTTTTTATCTTATCCCATTAGTAATGTTGTTACAACAAAAATATCGTGACATCAAACATCTTATTTGTTTCTTTCTTCCGGTTATTTTTGTTCCTCTATTTGTTAATGCTATTAGTATTGTTATTCCAGATAAGTTTTTTGGCTCTTTTTATGCATTTATGAAACTTGATTTATGGGATTTCACTATTCAATCAAAGGCTGACTTTCTTTGGGGTATAATTATCATCCTATCAGTGTATGTAACAATTTTTTATAAACCCAAGACTTACGAGAAAAATTCAAATCCAGAGAATATTTCAGGATTTAAATTTATGTCTTTTTGGTTATATGCATCTATCTTGATTGGAATTCTTGGTCTTAATGTTGGTGATGGGAGGTGGTTTTTAAGTTTTATTCCTAACGCTTATTTTGTTGGAATTTTTTTGACCAAAATTAGATCAAGACTTATAAAAAATTATTTAATCTCATTTTCACTTATTGCAATTATTATTTTTAAACTAATTGATTTTAAGATACTTCATCTTTAATAAGCCATTATTAGTTTAAGGGTTTTTAAAAAAATCTTCAGCAAATTGTATATTTATCAGATTTTTTTAATTAAAGTTTCAAACAATGATAAGTGCTAAAGCAGTAAAAATTTTTCAGAATAGTATAGATAATTATCATATAAAAGATTCTGTAAATCAAAAAATAAATAATCCATACAAGGAAGGAGATTTATCACATTTATTATATTATAAAAATTGGGTTGATGTAATTCAGTGGCACTACGAAGATATCATTCGCGATCCTGTAATTAAAGACTATAAAGGGATGTCAATAAAACGCAAAATTGATGCGTCAAATCAGGTTAGAACAAACATTGTAGAAAAAATAGATGATTTTTTTCTAGAGAAATATAAAAATGTAAATCCAAAAAAAAACGCAAAGATAAACTCTGAAAGTCCAGCTTGGGCAATTGATAGACTCTCTATTTTAGAAATTAAAATTTTTCACATGCGTGAGGAAACGGAAAGAGAAGCTGCTACTATACATAAAAAAAATTGTCAAGAGAAATTACAGGTTTTATTAACCCAAAGATTAGATCTTTCCAATTCCATCAATGATTTATTAGAGGACATTGCTAGCGGAACAAAAATTATGAAAGTTTACAGGCAAATGAAAATGTACAATGATGATTCCTTAAACCCGATCCTCTATCATAGAAAGAAACAATAATTTTGACTCAAAAAAAGGAGCATTTACTAATTCTTCGATTTTCCTCTCTAGGAGACGTTGCTTTAACTATTCCAGTTATACGATGTTTATTAAAAACATATCCGAATTTACAGATAACAATTGTTAGTAGAAAGGCAATGGAACCTCTGTTTAAAGAATTTAAAGGTATTAATTTTTTTGCTGTTGATTTTAACCACAGGCATAAGGGACTAAAAGGGATTTATCAACTATATAATGATTTGAGAAAAATTCCAATAACCAGAATAGCTGACTTACATTCAGTAATACGCACACATTTACTTTGCTTTTTTTTTAAGATTAACCTTTTTCAAGTTAAAAAAATAACAAAAGCTAGATTTGAAAAATATTTGTTGACAAGAAAAAAAAACAAAAAATTTCAACCTCTGACACCTACTATATATAGATATGCAGATGTATTCAGAAGACTTGGGTTCCCTGTTGATATGCAGAAGCATGAATTCCCACTAAAAAAGGGAATGGTTCCTAAAAGAATATTAAAAGAAATACTCAAAAATAATAATGAAAAGTGGATTGGAATCGCTCCTTTTGCTGCTTTCCCAGGTAAAATTTACCCTTTAGATCTAATGCAAAAAGTTATATCTTACTTGCAAAAAGATTATAAGCTTTTTTTATTTGGCAAAGGCAAAAAGGAAAGTCAGAAATTTGATATTTGGCAAAGTGCTTATCCCAATGTTTTTTCAACCGTAGGATTAATTTCTTTTGGTGATGAAATTAATTTAATTTCAAACTTAGATTTGATGATATCTATGGACTCTGCAAACGGACACCTTTCATCAAATTTTGGTATACCTACAATAACATTATGGGGAGTAACTCATCCTTTTTGCGGGTTTACCCCTTTTGGCCAACCAATAGAAAATTCTATATTTTTAGATAGAGAGAAATATCCTCTGATTCCAACTTCAATATATGGGAAAAAAGTTTTTAAGGGATATCAAAAAGCTTTGAGATCTATTGATCCTAAAGTAATAATTGAAAAAGCAATTGAATTATTATCAAAATAGTATAAACTAAACATCATCATAGTCAATAATAATAGAATTACTGGTAGGTATTGCTTGACAAGTTAGTATTAAGCCATCATCAATTTCTTCATCAGTTAAAATTTGATTAGTTTCCATTTTTACAGTCCCCTTTTTTATCCTTGCTATACAAGTTGAGCAAATTCCACCTTGACATGAATAAGGCACATCAATATTGTTGTCTAGTGCAACATCCAAAACGCTTTTCTTTTCTGAGCCAATTATTTTAAAATTTTCATTATCAGAAATGATTTCTATGTCAATTAAATTACTTTGGGGCATAGTTTTTTTTATTTTGAATACTAAAATATAGCTTTTTGAGTTATTAAAAATAAAAAGCTTTTGTTGGCCTTCGATAAAAAAATCTTAATACAGTTAATCTGTTTATTTATTCTTTCCTGTTCTACCCAAAAAGATAAATATATAAATAGGCAATACCATTCAATAAACACAAAATATAATGTTCTTTTTAATGGTGAAAACGCCTTTTTTGTTGGGAAGGAAATTCTTTCAAAAACTTTTGAGGATAATTTTTATGAAACATTACCAATTGAGCCAATTAGTATAAATGGAGAAAATGTTAATGAGACTACAGTTATTCCTGGATTCGCAAAGGCAGAAGATAAAGCTGTGAAGGCAATTCAAAAGCACTCAATGAATATTGATGGAAGTCAAAGGAATAAGGAGATAGACAGGGCATATTTGCTTCTAGGTAAATCACGTTATTTTGACAGACGGTTTTTTCCTGCCTTAGAAGCGTTTAATTTTTTACTTGAAAATCATGTCGATGAAAAAACTTATGTTGAAGCTAGAATTTGGAGAGAAAAAACAAATATAAGACTTAAGAATGTTGAGCTTGCTATAAAAAATTTAAGCCCCTTAGCTAGAAATCTTAGTCCTAAGAGTAAATTTTATTCACAAGCCAATGCCTCAGTTGCAAATGCATTTATTCAAACAAAAAAAATAGATTCTGCACTATTTTATTTAAAAAGATCATTAAAAACAACAAAAAATAATCCTAAAAAAGCTAGATACCTTTTTATAATAGGACAGTTGTATGAAGAGTTAAATTTGCCAGATTCTTCTCTTTTGACTTTTGAAAAATTAATAAAATTAAATAGGAGAGCTCCAAGAAAGTATTTAATTAACGCCCAAATAAAAGAATTAAATCTAAATTGGGAAGCCCGCGGACATTCCCCAGCAAATAGATTAACTAAGTTATCAAATGATTATGATAACAAAAATTTCAAGCATTGGATTTACAGAGCTTTAGGAGATTATTATTTTAAGACTAATAATGACTCCCTAACAGTTTATTTTTTAAATCTTTCACTAAACTCAAAAAATATAGAGAATCCAACAAAAGAAAGGAATTACAGAGATTTAGCTGATTTTTACTTTAATAGAGGGAAATATATTTTATCTGGAAAATATTTGGATAGTCTCATAAGGATTTTACCTGACTTTACTTACGAAAGCAAGATTGCAGCTAGGGAGAAAGATAATTTAAAAAGCGTAATTAAATATGAAAGAACTGCCAAATCTACTGACAGTGTCTTATATATACTCTCTTTAAGTCGAGAAAAACAAATAGAATTTTTTAGAAATCAAATTTTAAAAAAACAAGCTAAAGAATTAACAATGATTTCTCAGGAAAAAAAAAGGTTTAAGCTTTTTTCTAAAAATCAGTCACCTGAAAAATTTTATTTTTATAATCCTTCACTATTAATACAAGGAGAACAAAAATTTTTATCAATTTGGGGGAATAGATCCAATGTTGATAATTGGAGAGTTTCGTCAATCCCTAAGCCTTTCGATTCAACTGTTTCATTTAATGATGGATCTGAAGGGTTGAATAATAAAGCAAAAATTGAAACACCTAATAATTATATAAATAAGTTGCCAAGTTCAATAAGAGAGATTGATAGTATTAAAAATTTAAATTTCAACAGTTATTTTCAACTGGGCATGATCTACAAAGAAAGCTTTAAAAATTTAAAAGCAGCAAACACTAAACTTAGTTTACTCCTATCAAAGAATCCCCCAAAAGATATTGAAGCACCAACTCTTTATCATTTATTTAAGATTAATCAAAAACTTGATTCATCTTTATCAAGTGTTTACAGGGAAAGAATATTAAATGATTTTAAAGGAACTGCTTTTGAAAAGATTTTAAACTCTCCAGATATTTTAAAAACAGCTAAGGGCGAAGGCCCTCAGACTATATATAAGGATCTTTTAGAATTATATAAAAAAGGACAATTAATTAAATTTTTAGCACTAAGTGAAAAAAATGAAATTTTATTTAGCGGATCACAAATAGAACCAAAATATAATCTTTTGAAAGTAAATGTGATGGGAAAATTAGATGGCATAAAGATATGGGGTGAGGAGCTAAATAAATTTAAAACAAAATATCCGGAAACTAGTGAAGCAAATCAGGCAAAAAAAATTATCAAAAAATTAAAAGAACTTGAATTAGCTGAAAAAGGGAAAGTATACAAAAACTATAAATGGATTTTACCTTACCGAATGGAGGATTCTTTAAAATTAATTGATTCACAAAAAAAACTTCAAAAGATTTTCCATGATGAAAAAGAAATCACTGAAAAGTGGTTTTTTTCAAAGGACTTATATAATAGAGAATATAATTTTTTAGTTGTTCATGGGATATTAAATATTGATTTACTCAATGAATTTCAAGAAAAACTTTCGGAAAAATATGGTTATCAAGTAAGTACAAATAATTTTGTAGCTTTGTCATCCCAATACAGGGAGATAATAAAAAATAAAACTTGGAACTATGCCAAGGACTAATGATTTCGCGGGGCAATATAGCCGAATAGAAAACACGACTAATTTAAAGGGAGAAATTGTTTCTTCTGGAGACTTTAGAGTTGATGGTATTTTAGAAGGATCTATTAAAATTAAAGGAAAAATAGTTGTAGGCAAAGAGGGTTTAATAGACGGCTCAGTCAATTGTGAAAGCGCTGATATAGAGGGGAAAATAAAGGGGAAAATAAATGTTTCTGGTACTTTTAACCTTAGAAGTTCAGCTATTGTTGAGGGAGAAGTTACAATGGGGAAATTAATTGTAGAATCTGGAGCGAACTTAAATGCAAAATGTAGGATGAAAAAAGATGAATTACTTGGCGATGTAAAAACTCTCCCAAAGATTAATAAAAGCCATGAAAAGACGGCCTAATAAATGGCTAATTTTCTCTAGTTTATTTATACAAATTGCTATTGTCATGTACCTGATGGTTTCTATTGGTTTGTGGATAGAGTATCAAATTCAAACAGAAAAAAAGATTCCTACCCTTATCTGTTCTGTATTAGGAGTTATTTCAGTTATCTTTATGATAAAAAAACAAACAAAGAATTTTTAGTATAATATGGGGGCAAAAAACTTTTGTCTTGTTTTAAGTTTTATTTTAACGATCACTTTTTTAACACATCTTTCATTTTTAAAATTCACAGGTAATAATTTATGGGGACATTTAATAATTGAATCATATCTTTTCAATGTCCTAATAACAAATATTATTTATTATTTTCTTTTATATAATATTAATAAAAGAAGCATTTATGTAGGATGGTTCTTTTTATTAGGGAGTCTTATAAAATTTTTTCTTTTCTTCTTATTTTTTTATCCATCTTTCTCGTCAGATGGTATTATAAAAAACATAGAATTCTTTTCCTTTTTTGTCCCATATTCAGTTTCTTTAATTTTTGAGACTTATTCTTTTATGAAGTTGTTAAAAAATTTTTAATAAAGAAAAATGTATCTGATTGAGAATTTTTTGTTGAAAAAAAATTAAATTTGCACGCGACAAACTATTAAATTTTAAATCATAAAAACAAAGGGAATATTTCTTTTCAGCCTTATAGTTATATTAACTAATTCCTTTGCTTTATTTGCTAAGGATGGTGATTCAAAATCTAAAAATTTAAAGGAAGAATTAACAGACTATATTTTACATCATGTTAAAGATTCTCATGATTTTAGTTTATTGTCATATACCGATGAAGAAACTGGAGGGAAAGTTTATGTAGGCATACCTTTACCTGTTATTCTTTGGGATGATGGTATTAAAATATTTTCCTCATCCAAACTTAATCACGGGGAATCTATAGCTGAAATAGAAGACAAATTTTACAAATTGTATCATGGGAAGATTTATTTAACTGATTCGAAAGGGACTATAAAATATGATGAGGAGGGGCATCCAACAAACGTTGTCCCGCTAGATTTTTCCATTACAAAAAGTGTTGTTAGTATGATTCTTGTTTCTTTATTAATGTTTATACTTTTTAAAAACTTAGCTAGATCTTATTCAAGAAATGGTTTAGTTGCAAAAGGCGTTGGAAGATTTTTTGAGCCAATAGTTATATATATTAGAGATGAAATAGCAATACCGAATATTGGAGAAAAAAATTATAGGAAGTATATGAGCTTTCTATTAACTCTTTTCTTTTTTATTTGGTTTTGCAATATGATCGGACTTTCTCCTTTGGGAATAAATGTCACTGGTAATATAGCAGTCACATTTTGCTTGGCATTATTAACTTTTATCATAACTACAGTTAGCGGTACAACTTATTATTGGAAACATATTTTTTGGATGCCTGGGATGCCGATTTATATGAAATTAATAATGGCTCCAATAGAACTACTAGGAGTTTTTATCAAGCCCTTTACTTTGATGATTAGGTTATATGCTAATATTACGGCAGGACATATTACAATGATGACATTAATTTCTATGATTTTTGTTTTTAGAAATTGGTTAGGATCAAGTTTGTCATTTGCATTAGCATTTTTTATTTCTATAATTGAAATATTAGTTGCACTTTTGCAAGCATATATTTTTACAATATTATCAGCATTATATTTTGGTTTTGCTGTCGAAGAAGAACATGATCATTAGGATCAAGTATAAAAGGAATGTTTAATTTAAATAAATAGTAAATATGGAAATTCCAGCAATTGTAGGAGGAGGTTTAATAGTAATAGGTGTAGGTATCGGACTAGGAGGTATTGGTAGAGGAGCTATGGAGGCTATAGGTAGACAACCAGAGGCTTACGGCAAGATACAAACAGCTATGTTAATTATTGCTGCTCTTGTAGAGGGTATTGGTTTTGCGGCGATGTTCGTGCTTTAAAGTAATTATTTTACAGATTTTATAAAAAAATGGAAAAATTAATTGGTGAGTTTTCTTTTGGATTATTTTTTTGGCAACTTCTTATTTTTGTAGGGCTTATTTTCTTGCTAAGAAAATTTGCTTGGAAACCTATTCTAGATTCTGTAAATGAAAGAGAAAATTCAATTAAGGAAGCACTTTCATCTGCTGAGGAAGCAAAAAAACAAATGCAATCTTTAAAAGAAGATAATCAAAAGATTTTACAAGAAGCTAAAATGGAAAGAGATAATCTTTTAAAAGATGCTAAAAATAAAGGGCTTAAAATAGTTGAATCTGCTAAAAAGGAATCAAAGCTAGAAGCCGAAAAGATTTTGAAAAATGTCCAGGAAAGAATTGACAATGAGAAAAAATCTGTTGTCAAGGATATTAAGAATCAGGTTGCTGAATTTTCAATAGAAATAGCTGAAAAAATCATTAAGAAAGAGTTAGAAGACAAGACAAAACAAGATGAGATGGTAAAAGAATTATTGAAAGATCTTTCTATAAAGAAATAAAATGAAATCGACTAAAGTTGTTTTAAGATACGCTAAAGCTTTTTTTCAATATTCCTTAGAATGTAAAAAAGAAGAAAAACTTGCTAAAGAAATGCAACAATTATATATAGCAATAGAAGAGCATTCTAATTTGGAAAAATTTTTTTCAGATCCAATTTTAAGTGTAGAAAAAAAACTCAAAATAAAGCGAAATTTATTTAAAAGTTTTTCAAAAGAAATAAATGATTTGTTGGATTTATTAATTAAGAAAAAGAGAGAAGTTTTTTTAAAAATGATTGCACTCAAATTTATAGATCTATACAATATAAACAAAGGAATTGTTCCAGCAACCATTATTTCAGCTACTCCATTATCAGCTAAATCTGAAAAGGAAATCTTAGAAAAAGCCGATCAATTGACCTCCTTTAAAATTAAGCTAAGAAAGATTATTGATCCAAAAATTTTGGGGGGTTTTATAATTAGAGTTGGTGATTTGCAATACAATGCAAGTTTATCCAATCGTTTAAATGTCTTGAAAAGAGAATTAGTTAAAACATAAAAAACAAAAATATAAAATGTCAAAACTAAAGCCAGCTGAGATTTCAGCTATATTAAAAAAACAATTGTCAGATTTTGATGATTCGGCTTCTTTAGATGAAGTGGGAAATGTCATTGCAGTTGGTGACGGAATAGCAAGAATTTATGGATTGACCAATGCCCAATATGGCGAACTAGTGTCCTTTGAAAACGGATTATCTGGAATGGTTTTAAATTTAGAAGAAGATAATGTCGGTGTAGTATTACTTGGGGCATCGAAATCGATTAAGGAGGGAGATGTAGTTAAAAGAACTAATAGAATTGGATCAATTAATGTTGGGGAAAATATTATTGGACGAGTAGTAGATACTTTGGGAGCTCCTATAGATGGCAAAGGACCAATAAAAGGACCTGTTGTTGAAATGCCTCTTGAGAGAAAAGCACCAGGTGTTATTTTCAGAGAACCTGTTGCTGAGCCTATGGAAACAGGAATAAAAGCTATTGACGCTATGATACCTATTGGTAGGGGGCAAAGAGAACTTGTGATTGGGGATAGGCAGACTGGAAAGACCACAGTTTGCATTGACACAATATTAAATCAAAAGCAATTTTATGATTCTGGGGAACCTGTATATTGTATTTATGTTGCAATTGGGCAAAAATCTTCAACTGTTGCCGCTATTGCAAAAGTTTTAGAAGACAAAGGAGCTTTGTCATATACCACTATTGTAGCTGCTAATGCATCTGATCCTGCGTCAATGCAAGTTTACGCACCTTTTGCTGGAGCATCAATAGGAGAGTATTTTAGAGACACTGGAAGACCTGCCCTAGTAATATATGATTATCTTTCCAAGCAGGCTGTTGCTTATAGAGAAGTATCTCTTCTTTTAAGAAGGCCTCCAGGGAGAGAGGCATATCCTGGGGATGTGTTTTATCTTCATTCGCGACTTTTGGAAAGAGCTGCAAAGGTTATTGCCGATGATAGTATTGCTAAGGACATGAATGATCTCCCAGAAGGGCTTAAAAATAAAGTCAAGGGAGGAGGCTCCTTAACTGCATTACCTATTATTGAAACCCAAGCAGGAGACGTCTCTGCTTATATACCAACAAACGTTATATCTATAACTGATGGGCAAATATTTTTAGAATCTGATCTATTTAATTCAGGGGTTCGCCCAGCTATTAATGTTGGAATATCTGTTTCTCGAGTGGGTGGATCTGCACAAGTAAAATCTATGAAAAAAGTTTCAGGTACTTTAAAATTAGACCAAGCGCAATACAGAGAATTGGAAGCGTTTGCAAAATTTGGTTCTGATCTTGATGCAGCAACAATGAATGTTATTGAAAAAGGAAAACGGAATGTTGAAATTTTGAAACAATCTGTTAATGATCCCTTCAAAATTGAAGATCAGATTGCATCTATTTATGTCGGCACTAATAATTTAATATCTAATGTTCCTGTATCCAAAGTCAAAGAATTTGAGACAATGTATTTAGAAACTTTATCTTAAAAGTATAAAGCTGTATTAAAGGATCTTAAATCAGGCAATTTAACAGACAAGGTAATTTCTATATTGGAAAAGGTTGCTAAAGAAACTTCAAAACTTTTTGAATAAATTTTATGGCTAATTTAAAAGAGATAAGAAATAGAATTTCATCAGTCTCTTCAACCATGCAGATAACAAGTGCAATGAAAATGGTTTCTGCAGCTAAGTTGAAAAAGGCTCAAGATGCCATTATAGCTGTTAAACCTTATTCTAATAAGCTAGAAGAGCTTATAGGACTTCTTTCTAGTGGATCAGCCGGAATAGAAAACAATGAATATTTTAAATCTAACAAATCAAATAAAATCTTAATTGTTCCAATTACATCCAATAGAGGACTCTGCGGGGCTTTTAATTCAAATATTATAAAAGAGACTCTCCGATTGAATAAAATAGATTATAAGGATAATGCTATTGAGGTTCTTTCTATTGGCAAAAAGGGGGGCGATATACTCTCTAAATCTATTGCCTTGAAGGGGAGGCATGATGATATTTTTGATGATCTTAATTTTGAAAATGCAGACCCTATAGCCGATTTAATTATGCAATCATATAAAGAAAAAGAATATAGTAAAATTATATTAGTCTATAATCGTTTTAAAAATGCCGCAACTCAGGTTGTTACTGTTGATAATTTCTTGCCTGTAGAAAAAATTTCAGGAGGAACAGAAATTAAAAATTTCGACACTTTTTTTGAGCCCTCTGAAACAGAAATTTTAAAAAGTTTAATTCCTAAATTTTTAAAGGTTAAATTTTATAGATCTCTTAGAGACTCTTTTGCGAGTGAGCATGGAGCTAGGATGACAGCAATGCATAAAGCAACAGACAACGCTACCGAACTTAGAGATGAGTTAAAGCTAACTTACAATAAAGCTAGACAAGCATCAATAACAAACGAAATTCTTGAAATTGTTGGAGGCGCAGAGGCTTTAAGCAATTAAATTTTCTAAAGCTAAATGTATTTTTAAAAAGTAAGCTTTTTGTATTTTTGGTAATACAAAAGTCAAGTTTGTATGGTTAAAATTTCGGTTGTAAATAAATCAAGTTTTGATTTACCCTCTTATCAATCTGCTTTAGCTGCGGGATTAGATTTAAGAGCCAATTTATCTGATAAAATTGTTATTTACCCAATGGAACGTAAGTTAATTCCTACTGGACTATTTATTGCTTTACCTCAAGGACATGAGGCTCAAATCAGACCAAGAAGTGGTTTAGCTATTAAATATGGAATAACGGTCCTTAATTCTCCTGGGACAATTGATTCTGATTATAGGGGAGAAATAGGCATTATATTAATAAACCTTTCAAATGAGAGATTTGTTGTAAATTCAGGGGACAGGATTGCCCAAATGGTAATTTCCAAACATGAGCAAATTAAATGGGAGGTTCTAGAATCTTTACCTAAAAGTAATAGAGGTGAAAAAGGGTTTGGAAGTACCGGTAAGTAAGTAGGAAATATTTTTTAAAATGATAAAGAAAATATATCGGGTTAGAAGGATTTGTACATACTTAACAATGATATTCTTTATTCTTACAGGATGTAAATCAGTTAGTGTCCTTCCTAGTAAGACTCCAATCAAAAATATCAAAATAAAAGAATTAGGCAGTGAAATTTCAAAAGCAAAGTTGAATTATAAAAACATACGTTCTAGGATCAAAACAGAATATGACGATGGCAAGAGAAAACAACAGATTATTCTAAACTTAAGAATGATTGATAAAAAAGCTATTTGGATTAGTGCAACGATGTTAATTCCAATTGGTAAATTATTAATGACTCCTGATAAGATTTCATTCTATGAGAAGTTTCAAAGAACTTTTTATGAGGGAGAGTTAACATTTATTAAAGAGTTTTTTAATATTGATTTTGGCTTTAATGATTTACAAAACATTTTGTTGGGTTATCCAATTATAAATATAACTGAAAATAAATGGAAAAGGATTTCACATCCAAAGTTCTATGTTTTGAATTCATCCGGTAAGGCTAAAGACTTTACACAAACTTTATTTTTTGATCCAAGTAATTTTTTACTCATGGAGCAAAGATTTTTTTTGAGATCATTAAATCAGAATATGACAATAAAGTATAATTATTTTCAGAAAGTTGACGGTAAAAATATTCCCAAGCTTATTGAATTTGTTGTTCCATATGATAGTGGTTATAGAAAACTAGTTTTGGAATATACTAGAGTTGATTTCCCTAAAGAGTTGAACCTGCCATTCAGTATTCCTGATGGATATAAGCCGTTAAATTTTATTGAAAAATGATTTTTATTAGATTAATTCTAATTGTCTTTCTTTCTAGTTTTATGACAACTTTAAATGCACAAAACTATTTAGAAAAGCAAAATCAACTTGAATTTCAAAGGAAAAAGCTTCAAGATGAGATTAGACAAATTAATTCACTCCTTTTTCAGAATATAAAAAAAGAAAAAAGCCTTATTTCTCAGACTGAAGACTTAGGCTTGAAAATTTCAGTCAGAATGAAACTAATAGCAACAAATAATAAACAGGCAAATATTTTACAAAATCAAATTAATCTTAATGAAAGAAAAAGAAGTAATCTTAGTGATGAATTAAAAAGGCTAAAGAATGATTATGCTAAAATGATTCAGAATTCATATCAAAGCAAGTCATCAAAAAGTAGACTGATGTTTCTTTTTTCTTCTGAAAATTTTTTGCAAGCCTATAAAAGATTGCAATATCTACAGCAATATTCTGAATATAGAATTAATCAAGGAAAAAAGATAGTTGAAAAAGCAAAGACAATAGAAGAAACGAATGGTATTTTAACGAATCAAAGAAATAAGAAAAAAGAAATAGTTAATGATAATAAACAAATTAAAGAAGTGTTGGAAAAAGAGCAAAGATTTCAGGAAGACATTATCTTATCTTTAAAAAGAAAAGGAATTTCTTTAGCTTCAGAAATTAAGAAAAAACAAAAACGGTCAGCTGCTATTGACCTTGAAATTGATCGATTAATTAAGGAGGCTATTGCCGAATCAAATAAAAATAAAGATCCTTTATCAAATGAATTTAATTTAACGCCTGAATTGAAGACGTTGTCTAAAAATTTTGTTTTAAATAAAGGCAAATTACCTTGGCCTGTTGAAAAGGGTATTGTTATTCAAGATTTTGGAAAACAACCTCATCCAATCATTAAGACTGCAATCATAAAAAGTAATGGTGTTACAATAGCAACAGTTAAAAATGCCAGCATAAGAGCTGTTTTTAATGGGGAAGTGATGTCGATATTAAGTTTTAAGGGGAGCAACCCCACAATATTAATTAGACATGGTAATTATATATCAACCTACAAAAATATCGGGAAGGTCTTTGTAAAAAAAGGAGATGAAATTCTATCTAAACAAGTTATAGGAGAAGCATTCACTCATCCTAATAGCGGGAAAACTACACTACAGTTTGGAATTTTTGAGGGGATCAAACCAATAAATCCAAAAACATGGATTTATAAAATGTAATAAACTATTCCTCTAGATACCAAGCTTCTTCCTCAAGAGTATACTTAATAAAATTAAGCAGTTTTAAGGCTTCTTTTTTTGACTCAAATCTTCCATAAGCAACACGATATAAACCTTCAAGGCTAGATTTGCTATAGTCAGCATTGTATCCCTCTTCTATTAGTGATGCAAGTTTTTTCTCAGCATTAGACATTGATCTAAAAGAACCGGCAATAATACTATAGTAGTTGAATTCAGAAGCTGTCTCTATATAATTACTTTCACTGTCAAAATTCAATTCTATTTTTGAAACAGCACCTAAGTCAAATGTTGCATTTAAGACATTATCCTTGATTTTTTTTTGAGCTATTTTAGTTGCTTCTAATTTCTGCTCAGTCACGTATTTGTCACCATAATAATATGAAGCCCCAATTAACGCTATCGTTAAAACAGCAATTGCAGCGTATTTTAAAAGAGGATTTTTTGATTTTTTTTCCTCAGGTGTAAACATTAAATCGTCTTTTGTTTGATTATCCATATGAAATAATTTTTTATTATCTGAAAACGGCAGTATTTTTTTTATTGGACTCCTATTAAAGGGCTTTAATCCAAAAGAATTAGAATCAAAATTTATTTGCCTAGAAGGGAAAAATTCTATTTTCTTATCATAAGTTAATTTCATTTCCCCAATTCCAGGGAAAAATAAATTTTGAGTATTAAGTCTTTGTTTCCATATTATCACTTCTTTTTCAATTTTTTTTATGGCTTTTTCATAAGAAATTTTTTCTTTTTTTGCCAAATGATTAGCTAAAACACCATCATTATTTTTAAGTAATATATTGAAACCAATAATTTTTTTTGGAGGTTCAAAGTCACCAACTTCATAATCTACATATGCTCTATTTGATTGAGTTAGAAACGCCCCCAAACTGGGAATTGTAACACATTCATGAACATAGAGCAACTCTTTGATATATTGCTTGATCAACATCATTCAAAAATACTAAAATATATACCTTTTAATAACGTTTTGGTCATTTATATATTTTAAATAGAAATTAATATCCAGTATTTTTTCGAACCCTAAGGAGCACTTCTTTTGAAACTTTTCGGGCTTTAATAGCTCCTTTTGAAAGAGCTATATTTACTTCTTCAGGATTAGAGCAATAGTAATTAAATTTTTCTCTTTCTTTCCTAAATTTATTTAAAATCATATCTAAGAGCTGTTTTTTGGCATCACCATAACCCATCCCCCCTTTTAAGTATTTCTCTTTCATTTCTGAAATATTTTTTATTGGCGCAATTAACTTAAATATTTTAAAAACATTACATATTTCAGGATCTTTAGGAGATTCTACAGGAGTACTATCTGTTTTAATAGACATTATTTGTTTTTTCAAATCTTTTTCAGGGAGAAAGATATTTATAACATTATTTTTTGATTTACTCATTTTAGCTCCGTCTGTTCCGGGAACAAAATGAGTGTTTTTTTCTAGTTTGGCATTAGGCAAAACAAGAGTTTTCCCCATTTTTTGGTTAAATCGTGAAGCTACATCTCTTGTCATTTCTAGATGTTGCAATTGATCTTTACCAACAGGGACAATTTCTGCATCATAAAGGAGAATGTCAGCGGCCATGAGAAGAGGATATGAAAAAATCCCTGCATTCACATCTCTTAAATTATTTTTTTTGTCTTTGAAAGAGTGTGCTAAAGTTAATCTTTGATAAGGGAAAAAACAGCTTAAAAACCATGCTAATTCACTAACTTCACTTACATCACTCTGTTTATAAAATACGGTTCTTTTTGTATCCAATCCACAAGCGAGCCATGTTGCAGCTGTTAATAAAGTGTTTTTTTTTAGCAATGCAGCTTCTTTTATTTGAGTAAGGGAATGAAGATCAGCAATAAAGAAAAAGCATTCATTTTTTTTGTTTTTTGATAATTCTATTGCTGGTAAAACTGCGCCAAGGAGATTCCCAAGATGAGGAACGCCTGTTGATTGTACGCCTGTTAATATTCTGGCCATTTTTGTTAGCTCTTTAACAAAGATATTTTATTTCCTTAGTTGTACAAACTTTCTTTTCAAAGCTTATTGAGGAGAGTTTAAAATTGTATTTTTATAAAGTGAGAAGAGTTTTATTAATTCTTTGGCGTATCTGGTTTTATTTGTTGGCATCTATACCAATAATTTTTCTTTTCCCTATTTTGGTTTTTATATTATTTCTGCCAAATTTTTATAAACACATTTTTTGGATAGCAAGAAATATTTGGGCCCCAATTATTTTATATGGAATGGGTTTTTGGTTGGAAATTAAATATAAAGGGGAAATAAATAAAAATCAACAATATATGTTTGTTGCAAATCACACAAGTTATATTGATCCTTTTGTTATGCTACGAGTTTTTAAAAAACCGTTTGTGTTTGTGGGAAAAAAAGAGCTTGTTAAAATACCTCTTTTTGGCTATATATATAAACGAGCTGCTATTATGGTTGATAGGAGTAGTTCTAAGAGCAGATATGGGGTTTATAGCAGGGCAGACAATGTTCTTGACAAAGGTTACAGTGTATGTATTTTTCCAGAGAAAAATTACTTTGATGAAACAATTTTGTTAAATCCTTTCAAACACGGAGCATTTAAAATTGCTGTTTTCCATCAGTTCCCAATAGTTCCGACGGTCTTTTTTGATTGTAAAAGGAAACAACCGTGGTATACAACACATGGATACCCGGGGAAATTAAGAGTTAATGTTTACCCTTCAGTTTTGACAAAAGGAATGATTGAAAAAGATATACCAAAAACGCAAAATAAAATTTATAATCTCATAGATTCTGAGTTAAGAAAAGATCCTGAAAGATCAGCGCTTGAAGCAATAGATACTTGGAAACGAATTAATAAAATATCTTAAATTATTCTGCATCACTTTTGAGTGAAGACATAATCTTCCCCTCAAGTTCTTCTAAAAGCTCTGGATTGTCTTGAAAAAGTATTTTAACCGTATCTCTCCCTTGCCCTAGCTTTGTTTCACCATAACTAAACCAAGAGCCACTTTTTTTAATGATTTCATTATTTACCCCCAAATCAAGAATTTCTCCTATTTTGGAAATACCCTCTCCATACATTATATCAAACTCAGTTGTCTTGAAAGGAGGCGCGACTTTATTTTTAACAACCTTAACTCTAGTTCTGTTTCCAAGAACCTCGGCATCAGGACCTTTAATTTGAGTAGACCTTCTAATATCTAATCTGACAGAGGCATAGAATTTTAAGGCATTTCCACCAGTAGTTGTTTCAGGGTTACCAAACATCACTCCAATTTTTTCACGGAGTTGATTAATAAAAAAAACAGCACATTTTGTTTTACTAATTGAACCAGTTAATTTTCTTAGAGCTTGTGACATTAATCGTGCATGCAATCCCATTTTTGAATCTCCCATTTCTCCTTCTATCTCACTTTTTGGAGTTAATGCAGCAACTGAGTCAATAACAACAAGATCAACTGCTCCAGAGCGAATTAAATTGTCAGTAATTTCAAGACCTTGTTCTCCATGATCTGGCTGCGATATAATTAGTTCTCCAAGATCTATTCCTAGCTTTTCAGCATAAAAACGGTCAAATGCATGTTCAGCATCAATAAAAGCACAAATTCCCCCCGCCTTCTGACACTCAGCAATTGCATGCAAAGTAAGGGTGGTTTTTCCCGAGGATTCTGGACCGTATATTTCTATTATACGCCCCTTTGGATAACCGCCAACTCCCATAGCGTGATCCAGACCAATTGATCCTGAAGGAATAGATTCAATTTCTTCGCCGCTCGCCTCCCCAAGTTTCATAACGGTTCCTTTACCGTATGTTTTATCTAACTTGTCAAGTGTTAATTGTAGAGCTTTTAATTTTGCGTTTTTTAAATCTGACATGTTACCTTTTATGCTAATGTAATACTAATATGATTTCTTCACAAAATAGAATACTATCTATTATTAACAATTTTAAACTTTATTTTTTTAGAACGATAAAATTGTTAAAAAATATCTTTTTGTAATTTTACAACTTATCTAATGACACAAGCGAATGCAATTTTATAACAAATTAAACATAAAAGAACAATCCGATTTAATTGATAAATCTGGGAAAAATAGAATTGTATTATCATTTTATAAGTATTCATATTTAGGCAATCCAAAAATCTTTAGAAATTATTTATATGTTAAGCTTTCAGCTATTGATGTTTTGGGCAGAATTTATATTGCAAGTGAAGGGATAAACGCTCAAATTTCATTACCACTTGAGAACCTTCCTTTCTTAAGAAACGAGCTTGATAAGATAACTTTTTTAAAAAATATTCCTTTGAATTATGCGCTTGTGAATGAAAATAAATCTTTTTTAAAGCTTACTATTAAGGTTAAGAATAAAATAGTTGCTGATGGACTTGAAAGCCAAAAAATTGATTTATCTAAACGAGGGACTTATGTTGATGCTTCTGAATTTAATAAGCTGCTTGAAAAAAAAGATACTATATGTATTGATATGAGAAATCATTATGAGAGTGAAGTAGGACATTTTAAAAATGCAATTATTCCAGATGTTGATACTTTTAGGGAGTCTCTTCCATTAATTGAAAAAACATTTTTTAATGAAAAAAATAACAAAAATTTTCTTCTGTATTGTACAGGAGGAATAAGGTGTGAAAAAGCAAGTGCTTATTTTAAACAAAAGGGATTTAAAAAGGTTTTTCAAATGAAGGGGGGTGTCATAGAATATGCTAGACAGGCTAGAGAAATGAAGCTGGAAAATAAATTCAAGGGTATAAATTTTGTTTTTGATGAAAGAAAAGGGGAAAGAATTTCTAAAGATATAATATCAAACTGTCATTTATGTAACGCTTCTTGTGATTCTCATGTAAATTGTACTAACCCTGCGTGCAACCTATTATTTATTCAATGTTCAGATTGTAGCAAAACTTATGATGGCTGCTGTTCTTTAGATTGCCAAAAAATAATAAATCTTCCCTATGAAAAACAGAAATCACTGAGAAAGGCAAAAAAAAATAGCCATAAAGTTTTTAAGAAAGGAAGATCAAAAACCTTAAAGTATAAAACATGATTTTCAAAAAAATGAACTTAAATAACAAGATTTTTAGATCTTTTTATTTCTTCACTTTTATCCTTTTTTCCTGTTCTAACAGTAATACTATTATTGAATATAAAAACTTTAATTATGGATGGGGGGCTAGTGATAAAGCAAAATTTATGATCTCACCATTTTCTGAAAAAACAGCAAACTTTATTATTCATATTAGAAATGATAACAGCTATGCTTTTTCTAACATTTTTCTGATAGCTTCAATTGAGGTAGAAGGAAAACTTTTTTCCCGTGATACTCTGGAGTATGAATTAGCTGATTCTAAAGGGAATTGGTTAGGTGATGGATTTACAGAAGTCAAGGAGAGTAGGCTTTGGTGGAAAGAGGATTTTATTATCCCAAAAGGGAAAAAAATAAATGTAGTTATTGAACAAGCTGTTAGGTCAAATGGAATAGAAAATGGTATTGAAAACTTAGAAGGAATAGTAGGTGTTGGATTGTCCATAGAAATAACAAATAAAAATTAATGAAAAAGTCATTCAAATTTATAAATAATGACAAATATAAAATTCAAATCACCCTATTTTGGGCTTCCTTTTTGATAGGTATTTGTCTTTTCATCGGCATATTTATATACACTGCGCTCGGTTATTTGGGAGAAATGCCAGCATTTGAGCAATTAGAGAACCCTAAAACTAACTTAGCGACTCAAATTATTTCATCTGATGGAGTTGTATTAGGCAAGTTTTATTATAACGATAATAGGACTCCGATAACATATGAAGGGCTTCCAAAAAATATTGTTCAGGCATTAATTGCGACAGAAGATGAAAGGTATTATGATCATTCAGGGATTGATTGGTATGCTACATTAAGAGCAATTTATTTTTTAGGAGAAAGAGGAGGAGCCAGTACAATTACCCAACAATTAGCAAGGCAACTTTTTGTTGGAGTGCGTTCAAGAAATAAAAAAGAAGCAATAATTCAAAAGATAAAAGAATGGGTTCTTTCCATTCAATTGGAGAGAAGATATACAAAAGAAGAAATTATAGCTATGTATTTAAATATTTATGACTTTGGATACAACGCTGATGGAGTAAGATCTGCCGCAAAAATATTTTTTGATAGTAATCCAGAAAATCTCACCATAGAACAATCCGCTACTTTAGTTGGAATGCTAAAAAACTCCTCACTTTACAATCCTATTAGAAGACCAGAACTTGTTACAAAAAGAAGGAATGTTGTTTTTCAGCAGATGTACAGGAACAAATTACTTACTAAGAGAGAAAAAGACTCACTTAGCATGCTTGATTTAGAGATTAAGTTTACTCCGGAATCTCATCGGGAGGGTCTCGCCACTTACTTTCGTGCATACTTACAGGATTTTATGAAGAAGTGGACTAAAAAAAACTATAAAGCAGATGGATCAACATATAATTTATATAGGGATGGACTCAAAATATATACCACTATAGATTCCAGGCTACAGATTATTGGTGAAGAATCTGTTTCAGAGCATATGAAAAATCTTCAAAAGGAATTTTTTAATCAAAACACAGAAGAAATTAATCCGACAGCACCATTTCTTAATCTAAGAGAGGGAGAAATAGACACTCTTTTAGAGAGGACTGCAAGGAGGAGTGAAAGATGGAGAAAAATGTCTAATCTTGGACTAACAGATGATCAGATTTTCAATAGTTTTTTTAAAAAAACTCCTATGACTATTTTTAGTTGGGATAGGGAAATAGATACTGTTATGACTCCAATGGATTCAATCCGTTATTATAAGCATTTTTTAAGAGCCTCCCTAATGTCTATGGACCCTCAAACAGGACATGTTAAGACATGGGTGGGAGGATTTAATTACAAACATTTCCAATATGATCAAGTTAAACAAGGCAGGAGACAAATTGGTTCAACTTTTAAACCTTTTTTGTATGCAACTGCAATTGATCAATTAAAATTATCTCCTTGCGATTCATTACCTGATGCACTTTATTGCATAGACGCAATGAAACATGGAAATATTGACCCGTGGTGTCCTAAAAATTCAGGCGATAGGTATGGTAGAATGAGGACACTAAAAAATGCTTTAGCAAATTCTGTTAATACTGTTAGCGCAAGAATAATGGATATGGTTGGTCCTAAACCTGTAATTGATCTAGTCAGAAAAACTGGAGTAACTTCTCGTTTACCAAACGTTCCTTCAATAGCCTTGGGGACACCTGACATTAGCCTTTTTGAAATGGTTGGAGCATACGGGACCTTTGTAAATAAAGGAATTTATATTGAACCTATAATAATTACTAGAATTGAAAATAAAAATGGCATGCCCCTTTTTGAAGTTGTCCCTAACACAACAGATGTTATTAGTCAAGAAGCTGCTTACGTTACAATAAATTTGCTTAAAGGAGTTACAAAATATGGATCTGGAGGTAGATTAAGACATGCTGGTTTAGAAAAAACAAACTATGTTTATGAGAATGTTGTAACTGGATATCCCTACATTTTTGATAATCCTATAGCTGGTAAAACAGGTACAACTCAAAATCAAAGTGATGGATGGTTTATAGGCATGGTGCCTAATTTGGTTTCGGGAGTTTGGGTTGGAGGAGAAGATCGATCTGTACATTTTGAAGAAATTGCTTTTGGGCAAGGAGCTACTATGGCTCTTCCTATATGGGCTCTTTATATGAAGAGGGCTTATGAAATTCCAGAGCTAGAAATTTCGGTTGATGATTTTGAAGAGCCTGAAAAGTTGACTATTAATATAGACTGTGAAAACATGTTATCCCCTAAAAAGATAAAATCAAGGAAGAAAACAAATTTAAAAGAATTAGGTTTTTAGTTATCTTCTGCATACCACTCTGAATAAGAAGTTTCAGTTTCTCTCAATTTTAATGAGTATAGCTTTATATTACTTGGGAGTTCATTAGAAATAATTTTTGAAAAATCAAGAATCATTAGTTCGCAGGTAGGTTGATAATTAACCCTAACCACTTTATGACCTTTTTCTTCCAGATTATCTGCTAAATCTTTATGCGGAGAGGTCACGTTTAATATTATAGAGTGATCAAATACAGAAACAATCTTTTTCTTAACAATTTTTTTTAATTCACTAAAATCAATAAGCATACCATTTTTTTTATGATTTGTATCGTTTATTGGGTTTCCTATTACAGTCACATCTAATTTATAACTATGGCCATGCACATTTTTACATAATCCATCATATCCATAAAGCGCGTGTGCTGTTTCAAAATTAAATTGTTTTGTTATACGAATTTTCCTTTTCATTAGTTAGAGAGATTTTATAATTTTTTGGGTGAAATTTGAAAGTGCCAACTCAGCTGTTATTTTTGCATTTTTTGGGAGTAATTCATCCCAATGGTCAGTCCCTTTCCAATGTAATTGTCTTAGCTTTTTAGACGCTTCTTTTGGGAAAGAAGCAAAAGAAACTATCTTTTTTTCTATTTCGATATCCATCTGATCAATATTTTCTGAAATTTGATTAAAGAGGCCTTTCTCTTTTGCCCATTTAGAACTTTTCCATTCCTTACTATCAAGAGACAATTCTGCAAAAGCAGGTGATCCTATTTTTCTACTAACTGCAGGTTCAATAACGTAAGGGCCTATGCCAAGGGACAATTCTGACAATTTTATGGAGGCTTGTTTGCAAGCAAAAACATAATCACAGACCGAGATTAAACCGACACCTCCACCAACAGAAGGGCCATTCACTCTTGCTATAACAAATTTCGAAAGTTTCCTAATAGCATTAATTAAATTAGAAAAATTCATAAAAAAACTTATTCCTTCATTTATAGTCGATATTTTTTTTAGAGCTTGAAGAGATGCGCCTGAACAAAAAGCATTACCTCCTTTACTTTGAATTAAAATCACTGCAATTTTAGGATCTTTATCAGCTTTTTCTAAAAGTGTAATTAACTTATTTATGATTTCCTGCGAGAGACAATTTCCTTTAGGATGATGAAAGGTTATTTTTCCAATATGATCTTTTATTTTTATATTAATTTCACCCATGTTTTTTAATTTAAGATCTTTTCATAACAGTGAAAAGGAAATTCACTTTGTTTTCGAAAAAAAACATCACCTAGTTTTTGATATCCTCTAGATTCATAAAATTTGTTATTGCTTTTATTTTGACTAAAAGTATCTAAACGAATTGAAATAAAATTAAGCTTTTTAGCAATTGATTCAGCAAAATTCATGAGCTTGTTTCCAATTCCTTTTTTTTGAAACTTCGGGTGTACTGCCAATCTATGAACGTAAATATTTTTATCATCTTGAGTTAGCCATTTAGCAGAGTTATATACTTCATCTTTTTCTGGTGAAAACATAATGCATCCTTTAATCTGATTTTTATCATCCCAAACATAGAGAGCTTCTTCTTCTATATCTTTTCTGAAAATTTCTTTAGAAGGATAGTGATCATTCCACTGAAAAATTCCATCATTAAGCATTTTTTCAGCACAAGCCTCTGTCAAACTTTTAACAGTTTCAAGATCAGAGATTAAAGCTTTTCTTATCAAAGAGTTCTATTTTTTCAAAAATAATTTTTTATAATCATTTTCTCAACTAATTTTGGCAACAAATGGCAGCTCCATATTTTGTTTAATCTAAGCATGATTTTATTTAATGATATGGCAATCTTAAAGAAAATATTCTTTTATACTTTTCTTTTGGGGTGTCTCCAATTTATTTCTGGTCAAAAATATGCTAGACTCTCTGTTGATAATGACCTCTACTTTTTGACAGACAGATATTATTCCAGTGGCATATTTCTATCTTATGGATACAAAAAAATTAAACAAGTAGATGAATTAGATAGTTTAGATAATTCAACTTATGTTCATTGGCATCTTGGTCAAGAAGTCTATACCCCAGCAAGATTACAAACAAGAGATTTATCAAAACTTGATTATCCTTTTGGTGGATGGCTTTTTATTGAGAGGGAAGTCCATAAATATTTAAATAAGAACACAGCATATGCTTGGGGAATTCAGATTGGAACTACAGGGGACGAGTCCTTAGCTCCTTGGATGCAAAATTTTTATCATTTAAATTTTTTAAAACTTCCCAGGGTTACATGGGAGGATGCGATGCCTCAGGAGATGCACCTAAATCTTAATGTTAATATGAAAAAAAAATTCATGCTTGAGGAGAAATTTTATTTCCTCTCTGATTTTTTTAGTTCGTTGGGGACTCAAAAGACAACTATTGGGGCTCAATTTGGATTTTTTATGGGAAAAACAAATAGATTTTCTTTTATGGGGAATCCACTAAAATCAAAAGGAGATAATGGTCTTAGTTTTTATATAGGGAGTCGCCAAGAGTATCGTTTTCATGATTATATGATTTCAGGAAGTTTATTTAATGACAGTGCAAATTTTACTTTGCCGTCAAGAAAATACAGAAGTAGTTTTCAGTTTGGAGCGTCATTAAACAATGATAAATGGGAAATACTTGCAATGATTTCTAATACTTCTCGAGATAATGAAAATCAACTTTTTTTCAGACATACATATTTGAATATTTCAATTTCTAAATACCTTTAAATTGGTTTTTTCATTGGATCAAAAATGAAAAAATGTAATCCAAGTAAAACCCCAGTAAAATTATTTTTTTGGACTGCGGAAGGCTTTGATGCTTTTTTAAGAAATCTATACTGCAAAGAAACATTTAGTCTCTTCCATGGATTGTATTGTGAAGCCACTACCATTCCAAAAGCATTTTTAAAGATTCCATCTTCATAATTAAAACTTCCAGTTGACACATCCTGAATCTCTGAATTTTTAGCACTCAATAAAAGGTTATATAAAAATCCAGTCTCAAACATTAATTTTCTTGATGGAGAAACTCTTACAGTGATTGGAATAGTTAAATAAGTTATTTTATCAGTGGACTCATTATCTGACAAATCATATTTATATCTTATGTTAAAATAACTTACTCCACTTCTAATCCCAAAAGTTTTTGAAAACTTGTGCTGGGCAGTAATGCCAAAACCATAAGTTAGAGCGGGATTGCTATATTTCCCTTTAGCTTTCATAAGAACTGTTAGATAATGTACATCAAAATTCCATTTTCTATAAAATCCATCAGGGTCAGGACCTTTGTTGTATTGTAAAAGTAAGAGATCATCTCCTTGAGAATAAATAAAGCTAGACAAAAGGAAAAAAACAAAAAGGAATTTTTTTTTCATTAACCACTCTCAAGTATATTATAATAAAATTACGACTTTATTAATTCTCTTTAATATTGAGGGAAGAAATAGAATGCACTTTTTTGAGCTAAATCAAAAAAAAAGCGGCTAATTTTAGCCGCTTTTTTTTAGTTTATAGGTTTAGGAGGAGGAGGAGGAACTGATTTCAATTCCTGCCAAATAACTCTTAGTCTAAATCCATCTGGATCATACAATCTCATTTTACTGTTACTAGGAGGAACGTAATCATCGAAATCTAAAACTTTCAAGGCGTCTGTAAGATTTGCAAAACCATCCCAAGTCATAACTGTTGCCATATCTTGTCCGCTTGGGTAGATTTTAGTTCCTATTCCCCAAGTTGTCATCCCTGTAGCGCCAGAAGTGATGTTTTGTTGATGAAAGGGTTTCCATAGATTCTTATTTTCAGAGATAAAACCACTGAGATTTTCAGGTCTGCCGTAATTTAAGATAAATACTTTGCCGATACCTGGCACGAAATCTTGTACTTTATAAATGTGGTGTTCCCAAACGGCATATTTTGTAGAAATTTCATTCCAGTCATAACCCAATTCCTCTACAGATTCTCCCCAGATGGAATTGTCATTAGTCATATCCTCAATGCTACTATACTGATTAACAAAGGCGTAGTTAACATCGTTGTTACCTGCGGTTCCATATTTTCTCAATAGAGCCCAGCTTAGTTGTTTGCCTTTTTTTATGTTATTTGAAGCTACTTCAGACCAGTATTTCATTTCTTTTTCTTCAAAATCAGCAATATCTTCAGAGGCTACACTCACATAGGTCATAGTGTAATATTGTGCATTTAAAGAAAAGCAGAAAACTGTAAGAAGTATAAAAATTATTTTTTTCATTGTATATTGATTTGCAATTAGTGAATGAAGGTAAATTATAAAAATTAAAAAATGCGTTTTTTTCAAATCTTTGCTATATTTCTTTTCATTGTTTCATGTACCCAGTTCTTAACTTCTTATGAAAAAATAGAAAAAAATGAAATTTTTTTTGAGAATATAGCAGATAAGCTTCCAGGTAATTTTGTCCTTCTGAGTGAGGGGATGACCTATTACGAAGAGATCAATAGTGCTTCTGATGTCGGAACTTTAATTTTCGTACATGGGTTTTCAGTACCTTCCTATATTTGGAGCCCTACCTATGAATCAGCTGCTCAAAAAGGGTATCGTGTGATTCGAATGGACCTATACGGAAGAGGCTATTCAGCAAATCCCAATGTCCCCTATACTGATACGTTATTTGCTAAACAGGTGCTCGAACTTTTAGACTTTTTGAACGTTGAACAAGCTAATTTTTTGGGTCTTTCTAATGGAGGAAGGGTTATTTCAAAAATAGCCTTTCTCAATAAAGATGTTGTTGAGAGGTTAATTTATGTTGCTTCATCAGGGTTTCAAAAAAAGAATTCTCCTAGAAACAAAGAAGTTTCACAGCAGGAAATAGATGATTACATAGAAACTTACCCTTTATTGGCAGAAAGTCAGCGAAAAGATTTTAAAAATCCAGAGCAATTCCCAGATTGGGGCGATAAATATGAAAAATTACTTCAATACAAAGGATTTGCTAATGCCCTGTTATCCACTCGGAAAAATCATGTTTTACTTGATTTTGAACATGAAATGATAAACGAAACAGGTATTCCAGTATACACGATTTTTGGTGATAGTGATCCGGTTGTGGTCTACGACACTTTTAGAGACCGTTTATCAGAACTTCTTCCTAACCGAAATGAAATTTTTATTTCAAAGTCCGGTCATTTACCGCATATGGAAAATCAAAACGAATTTGAAGCTTATCTATTTGAAAATATTATCAAAAAATAAAATGGAGAAAATTTTATTACATTTATTTATACAGGGGGAGTAGCTCAGATGGCTAGAGCGTTTGACTGGCAGTCAAGAGGTCGTGGGTTCGATTCCCATCTTCTCCACTAACGTTTATAGGAGTTTACTGAAAATAATAATTTGTTGAATCAGTAAGTTGCCAAATAAGTGCCAAAAAATAGCCTTTCTTACCCAAAAGTCTGCAAAAGAAAAGACGGTAAATATTATATAGATTTTAAACTAAACAATAAAAGATATCGGTTAACTTTATGCATTATGGACAGAAATAATCTTTTAAAAGAAATTAAAAATTTGGATGATGGATGGACTTTAATTGAACATGCTTTAGCGAGGGATTTCACTTTTAAAAATTTTAATGCAGCATTAGATTTTATTAATAGGATAGGAATAGAATCTGATAATTTAAATCATCACCCAAAAATTATCAATGTTTATAATAAGGTAAGATTAGAATTATGGTCCCATGATATTAATTCAATTTCATCTAGAGATATTGATTTGGCTAAGTTGGTGGATGAGGTTTTTAGGGCTAACTTTTAAGCCTCTTTTTTCTAATTTATAATAGGATAGTTTTTATCAATCCAATCAGTTTTTAAATTGTTTGAAAGGTTAAGTAGACGATGGTTCTTAAATCCAAGATCATTTAGAAGAGAAAATGCAGGCCTGATATTTGGACAATCTTTGAACGGACAACAGCCACAATAAAGAACAATATCTGAGTTTTTTGCAAGACCACTTATCTTGTCATTTAATTTTGCGAGGTTTTCAGTAAATCTACATTCACCAACTTCTACTGAATTCTTAATAAGGCCAGCTGGACCTATAGAAATGATCAAAGGTTGATCTAGCCCACTAGTAATTATTTCAGATAATTCATAGGGTTCAATCAATTGAGATTTTTTCCAGGGTTCTCCTGTTTCACATGCAGATAAAATAACAACGCTAAACAACAGAAAAACTTTTCTCATCTTTTCTTATTTTTTTGGTAGATATGACGCATCAATAAAATTATTCCAACTAGATATAATGAAATAGTTAGCCAAAAAGGGAGTAATTTATCTGTCACTTCTAATGAATAAATACTCGCTCCAAGAGCATCTTTAACTACAAGCAATAGAATAATTACAGCACCTATTGCGAATTGGTATTTATCTAGAAAAGATTTCATTTAAATTATTAATAGCCGTAAAATTACTTAGCTTTTATTTCTTCTGGCTTTTATAAAACTATTTATAAAAAACAGCATTGCAACAGCAGATGTCCCTATCATAACTAAAACTCTTACAAGTCCTATTCCTCCTTGATCAATTGATTTTGGCAATCTCATTCCAACAAGTGCCCCAAGAATCAAAAGAGTTAAAAGAACTGCTACATGAGAGATCATTTTATTCTCTTTTTTTAATCCATTAGTACATAAAATTAGAGCAACTCCAAAAAAAGTAGGAATAAGAGCAGTAACTGAAGACACATCAATGTAACCCCATATTCCCATTGCAATTAAACTAATTGAATTAATAATATTTATTGTAGAAGTATTCATCATCAAATATTTTATACGTCAAAGATAGAACTTAAATTGATAATGACGAACGGTATTTTTTTAACAATTCCCCAATTATAATTAAATTAGTATTAAAAATAATAGAGAGGGATGGACTATATTTTTTTATCTATTTTATTTACAGACGCTGTTTTTATTGGAGTCGCTTATGGTGTTAATGAAAAAAATGCTAAGTTGCTTTTAGCTGGCTACAATACGATGAGCGAGCAGGAGAGAAAAAATTTTGACCTTAAATCTTATCTGAGATATTTCAAAAAGTTTTTCATTAATATTTCTATATATCCAACAATTCTTTTTTTCGGACTTTATTTTATTACAGAAATTGAAAACGCTTTAATATTATATAGTCTTTCTATTATTCTTCCTTTTCCTCTTTTGATTTATAAAGGCAATAAATGCAAAATAAAATAAATTTATTTAGCTGTATAGACCCAGCTTTTAATTCCTGATTTTAAAACAACTTCAATTCTCTTATAATCTTCAACTTCATAATTGTCCGCCTCTAAAATCTCATCTGAAGTGACTTCAAAAACAGTTCCTTGCACTACATCATCATCCATCCCAGTAAATCTTATTATGGGGTGAGTTTTAGTTTCGCTTATCTTTAGTACAGAAGGATCTTTAATTTTAAGACTTTCTAATTTATATCCTAATAGACTATCTTTTTTCCCCACAAGATTTCTTCCAAAAGTTTCCTTTTGAACATTTTTAAGTTGTAGCGTACCGTAAGAAAATAGCTTCTGTGTCATATCTTTTCCCATAGGCTTACTAAAGTAATTAATTTCACAGGTATGATTAGGAGAAAAGCCTTAGTTTTATTTTGATAAATTTGTTTTGTGAAGCGATTTGTTTTTGTACTTGCATTTTTGTTTACCCTTGCAACTTTTGGGCAAGGGGAAGATTTATTGAATCCTCTTAAAGGGAAAAAAGTAATTTACGTATGGGGAGGATGGCCTGGGCATAAACCCAAGGAATCTGTAGACTTTTTTGTCCCCTGGTTAAAATCAGAAGGAGCTATTGTTACAGTTTCAAATTCATTGGATATTTATACAGATAAAGAAATTATGAGTCAAGTAGATTTAATTATACAGAACTGGTCTATGGGGAAAATCAATAATGAGCAGTTTCAAGGGCTTTTGGACGCGGTAATTGATGGGGCAGGTTTTGCTGGTTGGCATGGAGGGATGGCAGATGCTTTTAGAGATAATTTGAACTACCAATTTCTTGTCGGAGGAATTTTCCTTTCTCACCCGGGAGGGTTTGTAGATTTTGAGGTTAATATTGTTGATTCACAAGACCCTATAACCAATGGAATTAAGGATTTCTCACTTAAGAAAACCGAACAATATTATATGCTTGTTGATCCTAATGTCAAGGTCCTTGCAACAACAACATTTGATCAAGAGAGCTATCCTTTATATGAGTGGAGAGATAATAAAATGATTGAATCAAAGAACAAAAAACTCACTTGGATTACGGGGAATAAAATACCAGTTGTTTGGAAAAAGAATTATGGCAAGGGTAGGGTTTTTTACTCCTCAATTGGACACTTTCTTTCAGATTTCAATGTCCGCGAAGCTTTTGAAATTCAAAAAAGAGGCATAAGATGGGCAGCGCAGGGCAGACAAAAATAAGTTAAAGTGTTTTAATTTTGAGCATTACAATAATCATCAGCATTATCTCCTGAATAGTTTTCACAACCATTTTGATAACATATTTGACCTACTCCTTCGAATAGAATTTTAACTTGATATCTAATAGAGCGTTTATTGTCATTACTAAACCAACTGTGAGGACCCCCTGATGCCACTATTCCTGGTTCACATCCTCCTGAACCATTCATTATAAAACCATCACCACAAGTGTGACCTAGGTTTAATATATCATGACCAAACTCATGCCACATCGTTTTAAAAATTGATGGGACATCACCGTCATAACGAATTCCGTTAGAATAACCATACGCACCTTTTTTTAAAGATTCAATTTCTGCTAAGTATGTTGATGATACGTAGTTTATTGAAACTCTATTTTTCCAACATGTACCTGGAGCATTAGCTTTAGCACCAGGAATTTCCTCTACTAATTCAAATTTCAAATCATTTTCAAGTACATGACTTACATCAACCCCATGCCTCTCTCCATCTTTGACAAAAGCTTCAACAATAGAGCTAAAATTATTTTCAAGATCCCAGTCAATAGATGAGTATATTTCATCAGCCCAAAAACCCATGTCCGAGTAATCTGGATTATCAATATTAACAAAATTTGCAATAATTGATTTATTTGAATCCATGAAAATAGTAATAGGGTTTTCATCAGTAGGACTTTCTAAATCTTCTCCATCCCATCCTATAAATCTGTAGCCACTCTCTGGTGTAGCTTCCAAGCTAATGGTTTCTCCCTCAGGATATTTTCCAGATTCATAATTGACCGTACCATTATTATTAATTGATATAGTTAAGGAATATGAAGAGTCCTTTTTCTTACAGGAAGAAATTGATAATAAGACAATTAGAGTCAATAAAAAGACTTTTCTCATAAATGTTAATTTAAGAAAAATAAAATAAAAGTTTATTCTTGAAGGATTTCGGAAGAGGTTTTTAATTCTTCCCAGAAGTCAGTAGTAAACTTTTCGTGGAATTTTGGAAGGACAGTATTTCTCTCCTTGATGGCATCATATTCTGAGAGAGAGAGATTCTCGGAATTAAAAATTCTAACCTCTCTCTGAGAGAGATTTGTTGTTTCTAGATCTATTCGCATCGATATCTCATTTTGTTTTCTTCTGCCTCGAACGAATTTATTTTTTTCAATAAACTTTAGGGGTCGATCTACGGCAAATTTTGTTGCGCTTGAGAACTGAAAATATTTAGGGGAATATTTCCCTTGATTATTTTTTGACAGAATAATTCGGCCTGATCTCTTATAAGCATCGATCGAGACTCCAAATAAATCAAAGCTCCAGACAGATTTAACATTTTCAAAATCCATTCTTAACACCGCAAAATCATCCATAGAAACATAGATCGTGCCCTTATAATCTTCTCCCCACCTTGGTTCAAAAGAAAGGACGTAAACCGGGTCTTTAGCAAAATATGTCATTTCATTTAAAGTGAAATTATACCTGTTTGATTTTGTTATGAAGTTTAATTTGGTTTTGGGCGCATAAAACAAATAATTTAGAATAGATCTTAGCTCACCCTTTCTATTTTTAGCAAAATTCAGTTTCCTTCTCATCTCTTTTTTGTTTTTCTCAGCGAGCTCTCTTTTAACAGCTTCAGTATCTGTGCTATCTACATCACCTTTTAGGTTATCGATATATTCGTTCTCCATTTCTCCTCCAAAAATTCCTGATTTTACTTTGAAATAAGAATTTGATTTAACATTATTTTTAATAGCCTCTTCAAATTTTTCTTCAAGCGCAAGCACGGTTAGGTCTTTTTCTTGACTATAGGTCTCTCTTGCTTTTATTAGGTTTATTTTTTGCTGCTCCTTTTTAAAACTCCCAGAATAATTACCTAAAACTTCTATGGCATATTCGTTTTTTTTATCCATTGAGCTTAGCATGCTGTCAAGAAAACTTCTGTTTAGTTCTTTGATCGAAGATTTGTACTTAGAAATCTTTATTCTGTTTAGTTCATTAGACTCTTTTTGACCAAAGAAAAGTAAATTGTCCAAAATTTGGATTTCATAATTTTGGCTGATATTCTCACGTATTTTTCCAACAATTTCTTCTGCTGAATATTCCCGGTTGGTTAAAACAATTTCATTTAGCTTAATAGGATTTGGAGAAAGAATTAAAAGACTGTCCTTAAGGCTAGATAATTCTCTTGATAGTGTTTTAAATCCAATAAATGAGACATAAATTGAATCATTATTAAGGTATTGCTCTTCTAGCAGTTCAAATCTGCCATTATCATCAGTTATTATTCCCGTATTATTTGAAAAAAGAACAGTTGCATAAGGGATAGGATCTTTTGTTAACGAGTCTATAACCTTAACATATTTAGTTTGCCCATTCGTAAAAAGGACATTCAATGACAAAAGAAAAAACAGAAATTTTTTATTTCCTATCACAGCAATTTTAATCAATCCAAATATTTCCTATAAAGTAAGTAGTGGCTTTCCCGCTGATTAGAACCCTTTCTCCTTTATCCTCACATAAAAGTTTCCCCTTTCTTGATGAAAGCTGCATGGCTTCCATTTTTTTCTTTTTCAACTCTTTGCTCCAATATGGAATTAATGAGCAGTGGGCTGAGCCAGTTACAGGATCTTCAAAAATAGTTGATTGTGGAGCAAACCACCTTGAAACAAAATCACAATTATCTCCCTTTGCTGTTATAATAACTCCGCCAGGGTCGAGATTTATCTGATCAATTATTGATCGGTCTATTTTTATATCTTCAATTTCTTTTTGATTATTATACACCAAAAAGTAATCTCTTGATTTTAGGATTTTTTGCGGCTGTATGCTTAGAGAATTTTTAATAAGTAAAGGCAACTCAGAACTAACAGGTTCTCTTGAAGGAAAGTCCAAAGTGAAATTTTCATCATTGGCATGAACATTTAATTTACCGCTTAGACTATTAAAAGGGATAACATCTTTAGGGTATTTTAAATACTTTTTTATCACATACGCAGCGGCAAGTGTTGCATGTCCGCAAAGGTCCATTTCAATATCAGGGGTGAACCAACGTAAATGAAAAAAATGATCATTTTGAACGAAAAACGCAGTTTCTGAAACAGCATTTTCTTGTGCTATCTTCAAAAGTATTTCATCTTCTAACCATTTATGAAGCGGAACAACACAGGCAGGATTACCTCCGAAAACTTTATCTGTAAAAGCATCAATTTGATATAGGTATAATTTCATTTCATTAAAAAAGACAAATATAATTCTATGATGTGAGTTAACAAAAATTATGGCTTTGAATGCCAATAAGCTAAACCTATAAAAAGAAGTTGAAAAGGGGCCCTAATAATTGCTGTTTGTTTAGTTATATCAATTGACATTTGAGCCTCTTCACTTATAATTAAATGAATGTTAGCTGGGAAAACAGCAATTAAAAGCAGAATTAAGCCAAGCGCAGAATGTCTTCTATATTTTGTCAGCAGCCCCAATCCTAAAATAACTTCAAAAAAACCACTTAAATAAACAAGTTCTAGATGCCAATTAAGGTAGGGAGGCATAATACCTAAAAAGTAATCAGGGTCAGTAAAATGTTTTATGCCGATGTATATATAGAAAAAAGACATTATAAAAATTGTTATTTTTTTAAGCATTTTCTATTTTTTAAGAGGAAGTATTTTGAAGTTTAGGATTAAAAATCTCTGTATTCAAAGTTTAAATACTTGTTCGCTTCAGATTCCTCAAATTTGGAGGCTTCTTTATCCCAGTGTAAAGTTTTGTTTGGAAATCTTCCAGCTATAACTCCAAGAAGAATTGTTTCAGTTAGTTTTGCAGAATATGAAAAAGGAGCGGTGCAAGTCCCTTTATCTAAGCAGGCATCAACAAATTGATGATAATGTTTGGGAGATTCTTGCTGATAATTTCTAACCGGAGCACCAATTTTTTTTGACTTTTCAAAAGGAGTAATATCTATTTCTTTATATTCCCCATTAACAATTAATCTTGGCAGTTCCATAAAATGAGGAAGTAATAATTTTCCTTTTTCTCCAACAAACATCGCTCCTTGTTGAGGGAGCTTTTCTCTTTTAGGTAATTTTAGATCTTTATGATATTTGGGAGCATCTGCACCGTCATGCCATATCCATTTAAGAGTATCAGTTGTATAAGGTGTTCCGGGGAATGTATATGTTACTATATTATTTTCAGGAAATCCAAAACCATTAGGCTTTCTACAGCTATTTTTAATCGTAAGTGGCACATCAAGAGCAAGAGCATTATAAGGAGTATCAAAAATATGAACCCCCATATCACCTAGTGTTCCACATCCGTAATCGACAAGCTTTCTCCAGTTGAATGGATGATAAACTTTATCTTTATAAGGTCTATCAGGCGCAGTTCCAAGCCATAGATTCCAATCTAAATTCTTGGGCACAGGATCTTCCCCTTCAGGTTCTGGGCCATCATATCCCCAATTTTTTGGTGACCAAGCCCTTACAGTACTAACTTTACCGATTATTCCAGATTGAATCAATAAAGTAGCAAGTTTGTAATCATAAAATGAATGAACTTGAATACCCATTTGGGTAACCAAGTTTTTTTCTTCTGCTAATTGGCTCATGGTTCGCGCTTCTGAAACATGATGCGTTAGAGGCTTTTGGCAATAAACATTTTTGTCCATTTTCATTGCCATTATAGATGCAGGCGCATGAGTATGATCAGGTGTTGAAACAATTACGGCATCTATTTTGTTTGCATTACTTGAGAGCATTCTTCTATAGTCTTTATATGTATCTGCCTTTGGGAATAATTCTTTTGCTTTTTTTAAGGCATTACTATCAACATCGCATAAGGCAACAACTTGAACTTCACCATGAGATGAAATAGCTTTTAAATCCTCAAGGCCCATTCCCCCAACTCCAATATGAGCAGTTCTAAGAAACCTCTGATTTGAAGATGACCAAGCAAATGATGGCATAAACGAAAATCCGCTAAAAGCGGCGAAAATTTTTAAAAAATCCCTTCTTTTTCTCATAGTGAGATGACTAAAAGTATAAAATTTTTTTTAATTATTTTTTAACTCCTATTAGGTATTGAAATTTAAAGAAAATTTGTGATCTTCTAAATTTGAGAAGGGGAATAATCTCCTCATCAATTTCTAAATCTGTATTTTGATTTCCTCCAAGATAAAATATAGTTGAAGGATTAGGATTCCATTGAACTAATGGTTGAATAAAAAAAGATTTATTAAAAGTATTCTTCTCAGCAATGAGTCTCAAATTAAAAAAATTTGAAAACTGATATCTTGTAGTTAGCCTGAAAATATTACCGGAAAAATAATCTTCAAGCGTCTCAAGATTCTTTAGCTCCGAATAATTTAATAATCCATTAA
This sequence comes from Flavobacteriaceae bacterium, assembly GCA_029245825.1. Lineage (GTDB taxonomy): Bacteria > Bacteroidota > Bacteroidia > Flavobacteriales > Flavobacteriaceae. Next base: position 14,116 of record JAQWON010000011.1, on the reverse strand, counting down.
TGTTTAGATTTTCATTAATTTGAAATGATGTGTAAATAGAAAACGTTCTTAGTTTTCCCTTTTCAGGAATTTCCTCATTATATGCTAAATCTTTGCCCCATTCATATGAAATATTAAAATTAAAAAATTCAGTTGGGGAACTTCTTATATTAAGATCTGAAGTTGGAAGATTTTTAAAATCAACACCCATAAAATTTTTAAAAATATCCCAATCATAAGTAAATGATATTTCAGTATTACCAATTGTTTGAAATTGAAAATCCCCATCTAGTGAAATAGTTTTTAGGTTATTATCGAAAGTATAGTTTACATCTAATTTTGTTCCAAGTTCGAAGCTTCTCAGGTTTTCTTTGTCTACAATGTTTTGATACATATGACGAAAGGTAGCCCAGCGGCGATTGTTTTTGACAACAAATCCAACATCCGTTTGATAATTAGGAGATATATTTCTATAGGTAAAATAACTTTTCCAATGTTCGGTATTTCTTTCAAAAGTAAGATATATGGCATCTCCATTAAACTGTTCTCCATCTAACATGATTGAGCGATCTCCAATTTTATCTGAGCTATCAATCCAATCTTTATTAGGCTCTTGGTTAAAGTTTTTAAATAGTTCATAATTTAATCTCCATTTTTTGTTTAATATTAACAGGCCATCAATTCCAAACAAATTGCCATATCCTCCATCTTTATAATATCGGTTTGATGTATACATTCCGACACGAGTTTTATCATTTATTATTCTTTGATACCTGAAAACATTTACAAAGCTCTGACCTCCCTGCCCTAGATAGGATTTGTCTTCGCTGGCAATCAAATAGGGCGAATCTTGATCAACGGCAGTTAAGAAAAAAATTCTACTATTAGAATTTTGACTTAATAATTTTGTTGAGATAGATGGATTACTTATGGATCGGGAATAAAATGCACCATCACTAAAGCGGACAATATCTGTCCCTCGACTAAAGTAAGGCCTTCTTTCCCGATACCTTAGAGAAACAGCTGAATTGATGTCAATTCTTGTAACATCAGCTTCCACCTGAGAAAAGTCTGGATTAAAAGTAACCTCAAGAGATGTTGTCTTGTTGAAGTCCATATTTATTCCAAGACCAACTCTTCTTTCAATAGGCTCATAGCCAATTTTATCATCTATGTTTTCTCTCTCTCCTGAAACGGAAGCCGAAACATAGGGAAGTAATCCAAATCGTTTTTTTATTTTGATATCATTTAGAGTTAATATATCTGTAGTTTGACATACTTCACATGGATTATCCCTATCTATTGTCTGACTTCCTAGTTCAATATTTTTCCCGTCTTTATAATATCTGTTTCCAAGGTTGAAATGCCATTGCTGATTTTCTCCATTTGGAGAAGGAATTTCAGAAAATGGAATTTTCCATTCTACCTGATATCTATCCTCAGTAATGGATCCGACCGAGACAAAGTTTGCGTTAAAACTTGAGTCGTATTTGCCCCTGTCATCAGTAGCATTTAACATCCGAAGGTCAAACTGACTCCCTAGAGAGTTTGATGAAAGAACAAAATTATTTCTCGCATCTTTAAAAGGGTCAAAACTAATAATGAACATGTCATCATTCCAAACACTCATATTATCCCGGGGCCTTATAGATCCTCTAACCTCTGTATCTGGATCAATAAAAGAAATAAATGCAACAAAGAGAAATTCATCTGAATAAGTAAGATATGCAACAGTATTTCTTTCAGCTTTTGTATTATTACCAGGAAACTGTTCGAAGATTAGTGGAATTTGAACCGCATCTCCCCATTCAGTCATATTAACTACCCCGTCTAATTTAATTTTATCTGGAGATATTTTGCTAAGGGAGTATTCTTTTTGAGCAGATGAGAAAAAAGATATTAAAAACAGAATAACTATAAATTTCTTTCGCATTGTCTTACTCATAATTGTTACAAATTTATAATAATTTAGATTTGGCAATAATTTATTACAATAATTTTTTTTATAGCACTATAGAGTTTTCAAATAAAGCTAAAGAGGTCTTAATTTTATAGTTTTAAACCATATTGGACTATCATGGTCTTGAAGGGCAATGTAACCTTTTTTAAATTTTTTGTAATTGGGGTAGTCTTTCCACTTCCCAGAATTCTTCCTTTGATACCAATCTTCAGAATAAGGAACAAAGGAGAGAATTAATTCTCCATTTAACCAGTGTTCAACTTTTTTTTCTGTATAGACTATTTTAGATGAATTCCACTCTCCCGCAGGATTTAGCTTTTTCTTTTCATTATCTGGTGTGTACATAGCGTAATCAGCTCCTGCTTTTTGCCACTCTTCAAGTTTGGCATTATTGATTTCTTCCCAGCCATCATCATCAAGCAGCTGATATTCAGGAGAAACATCAAAGGGACTATTGTACCCTTCTTTCACATGATATAGTATTCCACTGTTGCCTCCTTTAGGTAGTTTCCACTCAACATACAATTCAAAATTTCCAAATTCTTCCTTGTAGTATATTATATCCCCACCTCCAGAAAATTCATCTTCCAATTTTAGCTTAGTATCAAAAGTTAGATTTCCATCAATAACGGCCCATTTTTTTGATATTTTATCTCCATTATACACTCTCCACCCATCAATTGTTTTACCGTCAAAAAGATTTATCCATTCATTTTCAGCGTTTGAGGGCTTCTTTTCTTTACAACCTTCAAATAAAAATGTGATTCCCAATAGGAATGTTAATATTGACAAAATTCTTGTGTTTGTTTTAATTGTTCGCATAATATTTATGTCTATTTTAAAACTTTTATTTTAATATTTTTCCAACTTACTTTTATTCCTCCGCCATCATGAATTTGAAGAGCTATTGACCCTTTTCCTTCACCAATTTTTTCATCCTCTATTTCTATCATTTCAGTACCGTTCAAATATGTTATCACTTTTGAACCTATGACTTTAACTTTAAGGTTATTCCAATCCCCCATTTTAAGAGCCCTATCTTTTTCAGGATCAGGTTTTATTAACCACCCTCTCCCATAGGACTCATATATTCCGCCCGTGTGATTGCCTGGAGGAGCAACCTCGGCTTGCCAGCCAGTAATTTTTGTTCCTTCAAGAGTTGATCTAAAAAAAACACCGCTGTTACCATCAGCATCTTGTTTAAAATCTAGACTTAATTCAAAATCATCGTAATGATCAATTGTTGATAGATATCCATACTCTTTTTTAGGCCCACTTTCACATATTATTTTTCCATCATCGACATACCATTTTTCTTCTCCATGAATTGTCCATCCACTCAAATCTTTACCGTTAAATAAAGGAGTGTAGGATTGGGAGTAGCTAATAGCGCTAAATGTTAAAAAAATAGTGATTAAGGATAATTGATAAAATAATTTTTTCATTTCTAAAGTTAAAGTTTCATAAATGCTTTATTCTATTCTCATACTTGTTATAAAGTTCTTCATTGCTATATCCATCAATGTTTTGGCTATAATAAATTGGCAACTTAATTCCCTTTTCATTTGCTAAAAGCATTGCTTCAGTTGAAATTAGATTCACAATGAAGGTTCCTGACAATGTTGATGCTGCCCCAGTTTTATTGCCCCCAATATTGAGCATACCATCTCCTGAAGGAACGCAATTATCTATAACAATGTCAGCAAGATCGTATAATTTTTTATTACTGCTATGTCTGGAAGGATATTTTTTTGATTGTTCAATAGAAGTTATTCCAATTACTTTTAAGCCTTTTTCTTTTGCAAGCATTGCAATTTCAATAGGCATGGCATTCCTGCCAGAGTTTGAAATAATTATAAAAACATCTCCTTTTTCAATTTTATGCTGATCCCAGATAATTTTTGAGTAACCCTCAATTCTCTCTATTTCAGCACTTCTTCGTGAGCCTTCAGAGGTCATAACAGAGGAATCTAAAAAAGAATTAACATTAGCTAACCCCCCAGCTCTGACAAAAAGTTCAAGCCCTATTACATGAGAGTGACCTGTCCCAAAAGTGTGGATCAAATTATCATTGCAAATACATTGACTTAAAAGCTTAGATGCCTGATCAATTTTTGAGCGATTTTTTTCTACAATTTCATCAAGTAAAGTCTTTGATGATGAATAGTATTTATACATAGCACTATAACTTAATGTATATTTTTTTTCTATAAAGATAATTTGTAGGTATCCATATTATCAAAACATAAATAAGGGCATAAATAAATGACAATAGTTTTTTTGAAATTCCAATTGATGAAAGATTTTCTATAAATAAATCATTAAAACCAAAACCCCATAAAGCATCACCATAGAAAACAAATGTTATCATACCAGCAAGGACATAAGAAAAGATGGAGTTAACGCCAAATACTTTTGCAAATTTAAAATATCTACCATTATCTCTTAGATCGACAAGAAAAACAAAAAACGCAAATGCCAAACAAGATATTCCTCCCACTAAAAGAGTAAAAGAAGTGCTCCATAAATTTTTATTAAGCGGGAAAATATAACTTGTTATATCTCCTGCAAGGAGTAAACAAAAACCTAAAAGGAAAAGGTAAACTATTTTTTCTTTTAGATCAGATGATTTTTTTATTATATATCCAGCAAACATTCCAAAAATTCCGGTAACTATTGATGGGAGAGTGCTAAATATACCTTCAGGATCCCATGTATCCTGCCATAAAACCCCGGGTAAAAAGATTGAATCAATATAATGAGCCCAGTTTTTTTCTGGTACACTTAGATCTGGATAGCCTATTCCAGGGACAGGCACATAACACATTACAATTAAATATCCTATAAGAGTTAAAACGCATATATAGATTTGTGTTCTCTTAGAAGTGTACATATAAATTAATGCACAAAAGAGAAAAACAAATGAAATTCTTTGCAGAACGCCTACCCAACGAATTTCATCAAAGGATATTGAAAAAGTATGAAAAAATGTACCCCAAATCCACAAAAACAAACCAACTAAATATATTTTAGCTGATCTCCATAATACTTTTTTAAGGATTCTGTTATTCTCAATTCCCTTTTCCCTTTGTTTGCTTATCGACAGTACTATTGAGGCTCCCAACACAAATAAGAAAGTAGGGAAAATATAATCAGTTGGTGTAATTCCATTCCAATCTGCATGCAATAAAGGAGCATATACATGATCCCAGGAACCAGGATCATTAACAATTATCATAAAAATAATCGTAACTCCTCTGAGAAGGTCAAGTGATAATAATCTTTGGGAACTAGAATTTGTCATAGGTTGAAATATTTATTCAATTTAATGATTTTATACCTAAAAAGATTATTTTTTTGATATTTCAAAGAGTAATAATTCTCCGGAATTTTGGGAGACTAAAAATGAATTATCTCCTTTACTATTAGTCATTTTTTCAATATCTCGAGCATTCCCAGGAACAATAAAATTTGATTCTTCTTCCTCCATTACCTCAAATTTATTTTCCCCAGCGTTGATTAAAACAAGACCTGAAAGGGCATCATAAGGACCTATAAAGGGCTCATTCCCGTAGTCATTTCCAATTAGCAACAGGTCTAATAACCCATCATTATTTAGATCAACTTTTTCAAAATCATATATCGGGGCAAACTGGGATTTACTGGGTAATAGATGGACCTTAAATTTCCCGTTTCCTAAGTTCTCAATTAAGCAGGTTTTATCAAAATTAACTTCTAATTTTATGACGCCCTTTAATTCCTCTTCAGAAAAAATTTTATTAAAATCTGCGGACCCAAATTGCCTATAGGATTTAAATTTTTTCCTGAAAAAAGGACTTTGTCTATTTAAGTTACCCCAAAATGTAACGGGATACATTTTTAGTTTTCCCTTTTTACTTTTTGAGTAAGAAAAAATGATTGGATCCTCAAATCCATTTTCATCAAAGTCTTTTGAAATCAAAGAAACCGGTGTTTCCTTTGAAATATTGTAATGATTATTTACACCAATATTTCCAATCAAAAGATCCATATCTCCATCGTTATCACTATCTAAGGATTCTATTGATTGCCACCAGCCAGAATAATTTTCTATTCCATTTTTTTCTGAGAGTATCAGCTTTCCATCGTTGTGGAGATATATTTGGATGGGATAAAATTCACTTACCACAACAAGATCTTTTATTTTGTCATTATTAAGATCTACCCAAAGAGCATCCTTAATAATGCCTTTTGGGGGATTATCCCCAAAAACTTGTTTACTAACATCTATAAATTCTCCATTAATATTTCTAAGAATTGAACTGGTATCAGAGTGAGGATATTCTATTAGTCTTGTTTTTCCTCCAATAAAAATATCAGTAAGCTTTTCATTAATGTTATTATTAACACGAATTATTGAGCCTTGAGAATCCAATTGTGGAAACTTGCCACTTTCCAATTCAAAGTTTCCATTTCCATCATTTCTTAAGAGTTCAATTTTAGTTTCAAAAAGTTGTCTTGAATAATTTTCTTTGTTTGCTAAAAAAATTAAATCCAAATCATTATCAAGATCATAATCCAAAGTTGCTAAATCTTCATATTCATAGTCATTAAAATGATCAGATTTGAAAAGTGTAGATTCATTAAATTTTCCATCATTATTTTGTAAGAATAATTTTGGAGAAGCACCTTTTGAATTGGATACGACAAAATCATTTAAGCGATCATTATTAAAATCTCCAGAAACTATTTTAGGAGAGGATTCAGAGATTTTTCTTGGCAGTAATCTTTGAAAATGGAAGTCTGCTTGATCAATTTGAGAATGTTTAAAGTTAATGTCTTTAATTTTAGACACTTCAGTAAACATTTTATCATAATCTTTTTTAATTAGAGGGAAACGGATTGATTTATCATCTAGATCATTTGAATTATTATAAAGGAATTCAATGGTTTGATTTGATTTAACATCAGAGATTTTTTGAAAAGACCCATCTGGCCAAAGAACTTCTACTGAAAGAATTTCCCCAAGATCTCCAAGGCCAAAATGAATTATGTTTTCAACTCCAGACATGTATCCTCTAGTGTGATAGATCTCTTGGGTTTGAAATTTATCCCCGTGAAACCTTACGGCAATCTTGGCCCCTATTCCTGTAGTGTTATTTTCAGGACCTCTTAGTTTAACCATTAAATACTTATTGTTTAGAGATTTTTCAGAAGTGTTATTAAAGATAAATGCTTCATCATTTATATTGTTAACTATATAGTCTAGATCACCATCTTTGTCAAGATCTGCATAAGCAGCACCATTTGAAAATGAAGGTATTTCAAGCCCCCAATCATTACTTTTATCAGAAAAAGTTAGATCGCCATTATTTTTAAAAGAATAATTTGATTGTTTTACAACCGGAATGCAATCTAGAAGGATTGAACTGTTGACAAATCGGGCAACACTTTGTCGAAAATCAGAAAAATCTTTATCTGTTATATCTCTTGGGAAACCATTTGTTATAAACAAGTCTCTAAGCCCATCATTATCTGCATCAAAGAATAAAGGAGACCAGCTCCAATCGGTTTGATATATTTCTGAAAGCATACCTATTTCACTAAAAGGGACATTATTCCCATTTCCAAGATGCAGCATATTTCTTGAATGTTGGGTTTCATAATCCCATTTTTGATTTAAAAAAACAGTTTCATAATTGCTATATGAAATAGTTGTTTTTTTTCTATAGTTTGATTCGCCAAGCATATCCAAGGACACAATATCAGGGTACCCATCATTATTAAAATCAGATATATCTACACCCATAGAGAACATACTTTGATGTTTAATAAAATCTCTTATTTTATTAGAGAATGTTCCGTCTTGGTTATTTATATATAGGAGATCATTTGTTATATAATCGTTGCCAATGAATATATCTGGCCAACCATCATGGTTTACATCAGAGATAGCAACTCCCAAACCAAATCCTTCCACTGTAATTCCCGATTCTATTGTAACATCAGAAAAAGTTCCATCACCATTATTTTTGTATAGTCGATCATTACTAACAGCAGTTCCATCTTTAATTTTTTTTCTATAGTTTGTAGGAATGGTTTTACTTTGTTCATTGTTTAGAACAAAGAGGTCAATAAAGCCATCTTTATTGTAATCAAAAAAGACAGCTCCCATGCTATTACCAGAATCGTCAACACCATATTCGGATGCTTTTTCTTCAAAATTAATAATTCCTGTCTCTGGATTAACTCCTTTGTTTATGAAAAGCATATTTCTTCTATTCTCTTTATACATAGCAGCACAAACATATATATCCAAAAGATTGTCGTTATTAATGTCAGCATAAGTAACCCCTGTAGACCACTTGTCTTGAGCTAATATTTTTGCTGATTCACTAATGTCTTTAAAAACAAATTCACCTTGATTCAAATAGAGTCTATTGGGTTGCTGATTTCCAGTAAAAAAAAGATCAGTTTTTCCGTCATTATTATAATCAGCAGCTGCCACACCTCCCCCATTAAAAACATACTCTTCATTCAGGATATTTAAAGTATCATTTTCAATTATTTGATTATTGAACTTAACATTACTTGTGTTACTGTCTATTTTGACAAAAAGATTTTCTGAATTGTCGTCACAACCAAGAATTATGATTGACATAATTAGAATAAAAAAAGATTTTAAATCCACTGACTTAGTCTTCAAGAGTTATTGATAAATTCTTACATAATCTATTTCCATAATTTCTTCTGAAAAATTAGATGGAACATCTCCTCCAAGATTTCCACCTACAGCAATATTAATGAGTAGATAATGATCATTATCATAAGGGTTGTTGGATGTATTTGCCATACTAAAAAAAGTATTATCATCTAAAAGAATAGAAATTTTTGAACTATCCCAAACTAATGAATAGGTATGAAATTCATCATATGAATTTTCAATACTTTTCGTACCTCCCTGATTTTTATATTGTCCAGAATTATCTTCCCAATGAAGGTGACCAATAACATTGTTTTTATTCCATCCATTTTGCTCCATAATATCAATTTCTCCACAAGCTGGCCAGCCAACATTTCCAAAGTGGTCTCCAAAATAATTTCCAATTTCATTAATGTTTGCACCAAGTGTCCATATAGCAGGCCATGTTCCAGATCCTTTTGGAAGTTTAGCTCTTACATCAATTCTTCCATATCTAAAAGAAAATTTTGAGTTAAGCCTAGCAGAAGTATAAGATTTTGAAGAATCATCAAATTCATATTGTTCTTTTTTAGCTTTAATTTTAAGCGTTCCATTGTTTACAGAAGAATTTTCTAATCTGTTAGTATAATGTTGTAGTTCCCCATTCCACCAACTTCCATTGTTTGGGGCAATTGTTTGGTGATGCCATTTATCTATATCTGGAGATCCTTCATAATCAAATTCATCACTCCAAATTAGGGTCAGATCTTCTCCAATTAAATAGTAAGTTTCTGTTGTGATTTCCATTTGATTTGATAGTTCTTCCTCATTGGAAGAACAAGTAATTACTAAAAAAATAATTAATAAAGGAAATATTTTAAATAATAAAATGGTTCTCATTCTGGAAGTTTAATAAAAAAGCCCCTTTAGAAAAGGAGCTTTTTTTTAAAAAGTAACTTATAAAATTAGTGACCAGGATTTTGAACTAATACTCCGCCACTAAGGTCAATAGCAGATAAAGGAATTGGATATCGAACATGTTTATCTTGAAACGTTTGTCCTTTACCAAAAGTTGTAATAGTTGCAGCTTCATTAGCTATATAAGCATTCATATGAGCAGGCATATTACCCCATCTTACTAAATCAAAATAACGATGCCCTTCCATTGCTAATTCTAATCTTCTTTCGAAACGAACTGCTTTACGAGCAGCAGCTGCGTCTACCCACGCGTCATTATACAATTCTATATCAGGATTAGTCCCAGCTACAGGAGTCATAGTTTTGGCTCTATTTCTAACTAGATTAACAAGAGTTCTTCCTCTCTCAAGACTTCCTGTTTCAACAGCAGCTTCAGCAGCCATTAAAAGAACATCTGCATATCGCATTATATGATAATTTAGACCAGAAAGATTTTGACCCCAACCACCTTGAGCAAAGTTATTTGCGTCATCTGCTTGGAAGATGTTTTTCTTAGGTAAATATGGGCCAGAAATATCAGAAAAGTTAGCCCGAATCCATGATTTTCCAGCATGTATTCCATAACCATTATAATCAACTCCTCTTCTTCCAACTGTAAAATCTAAACGCGGATCAACAGTAGCTGATGGCACAGTAAATGCTGTCTCTGCGGTAATGTTATAATCATGATCCATAGCAGAACTTGCTTGAAAATTATCAAGCATAGGTAAACCATTATCAGTTTGATATGCATCAACTAAGTCCTGGGTTGGCTGATAAAAACCACAACACCAACCAAATGCTGCAGGATAATTTAATGCTCCTGAAGCATTACCTTGTTTAACTTGTCCATCATCAGCCGAATATTGAATAGCAAACATAGCTTCAGCACCATTTTCAGTAGCTGATCTAAAATTATCAACTAAATTAGGATGTAAATCATATATTCCTGTACTGATTACAGCTTCAAGATTAGCCGAAGCTTCAGCCCATTTTCCTTGAAAAAGTTGAGCTTTTCCTAAGAATGCTTGAGCAGTTGAAGAAATTGGTCTTCCAACTGCATAACCGCCTGCACGTGTAGCAGGAAGGTTGTCTTTTGCAAAAGTAAAATCAGCTTCTATATTTGCCCATGATAACAAAGTTCCGCCAGCATTTGCAACATTATAATTTAATTCGCTAGCATTCACTTCAGTTATATTAGGAACATTATCATAATGCTTTTTTAATTCAAAATTGTAGTGTCCTCTTAAAAACTTTGCCTGTGCTTCTTCCGCAATAAAATTGGCAGGAGTTTCACTACTAGCAATTAAGTTGATAACTGCATTAGATCTATTAACACCTGCATATAAAACTTCCCAACGAGCCATGAAATAGCCATTACCCGTTTGCCAGTTAAATAATTCAAGTTCATATAGGTCAGGCTGATCACCATCAGTACTCCCTTTATGGGCATCATCAGAAGCTACATCAGCTACCCAATTATCAGCACTACGGCCCCAGCCATTTCCAATACCACCATTTCTGCCGGCATCTAAAACTGAGTAAGCACCTGTTAATAATAGTTCAACACCAGTTGGATTTGCCAACTGAGCATCGTTTAATGATCCAATTGGATCAACGTCTGTAAACTCTTCCGAGCAATTAACTGTTAAGACTAATAAGCCTATTAAAATTAAATATATATTTCTCATTTTTTAAAAATTTAAATTAAGTCCAACTGAAACTATTCTAGGAGCAGGATAAGTTCCTGTATCAACTCCTAAAGTTAAGGCTCCTGATCTTGCAACCTCAGGATCCATTCCGCTGTAATCTGTTATTGTAAATAAGTTTGTTGCAGAAACATAAGCCCTCATACTCTCAAACATTCCAATTGCAGGAAAATTATATCCTAATTGTACAGATTTTAATCTTGTGTACGAACCATCCTCAACCATGTATGAGTTAGGAGCTGTTTCTCCATTTTGCACACCCGATGATAAAGCTGGTACACTTGTGTTTGTGTTTGATGGAGTCCATGCGTTAAGAACATTAGCAACTCTACCTCCATGAACAAATGTTGGGAATTCACTATATATCTTAACCCAGTTATAGATGTCATTGCCCTGAGATCCGTTTAAAAATAAAGACAGATCCCAATTTTCATATGCAAAATTCATGTTTAGCCCAAAAGTATAATCCGGATGAGGATTACCAATTATAGTTCTATCGGAATCATTTGTTACTCCATCACCATTTGAATCAACAAAGTTAAGACGCCCATTTGAGGTCAGTCCATCATGAGGTTTTCCATAGAAGTGAGAAATTGGTTCTCCAACTGCTGTTCTTGTAACACTACCTTCCCTAAAGTTATCTCCAAAAGCAGGTGTATCATTAACTAACGCAAGCACCTCATTTTTATATGAAGAAATGTTCAAATTAAAATTATATCTTAATCCAGAATTAGTCTCATTAGAATAACTTAATGCAAGATCAACTCCAGTATTTTGCACTTCACCTAAATTTACAAAAGGAGCACCTGCATCAATTGCAGTTGTACTAATAACAGAATTATCTCTTACGATCAAATCTTTAGTTGTGTTTTTAAAGTATTCGAGACTACCTGATAATTTAGAGTTCAACATAGCGAAATCTAAACCTATATTTTGAGTTACAGATGTCTCCCATGTTAAATTAGGATTTCCTACACTGGTAAGTGCTGCTCCTGTACTAACATTTCCTCTATCTCCAGTAAATGAATAAAAGGCTGTGTCTTCTGACAAGGCAGAAATATTAACATCAGGATTAGAAGCAGGTAAAGTTTGATTACCTATCTCACCATAAGAAACTCTTAATTTCATGGAATTAAAAAAGCTACTATTAAAGAAACTTTCTTTATCTATTACCCATCCAATACTTGCTGAAGGGAATAAGTCATCTTGTTGATCTTTTGAGAATCTTGAAGTTTTATCACTACGAATACTTCCCGTAAATAAGTATTTACGTTTGTAAGAATAACTAGCATTAAAGAAATAACCAGCTAAAGTATTCCAGCTTTCACTAGCATAATCTACGTTAGGAGTACCTGTCCCTGTAGATAAAAGAACGAATTCAGGAGTATCAAATAAGAAATTAGTTCTAGTCATTTGATGTCCTTTAAAATAATTTTTTACAGCTTCATATCCAGCAAAAGCATCAATGGAATGATTTCCTATTGTTTTTCCCCAGTTAATTAATGTAGTCCAGTTCCATTCATATTGATTAAATGATTGCTCATGTAGAGCTCCACCTGAATTAGTTTCAGCTTCTGGAGTATAATCATCAAACCTTCTATTCATAAATGTTCTAAACTGTCCATTAAATGAAGTTTTAACATATATATCTTCAGTAAGATCTATTTGAGCATAAACCCCTGCAATAGCTCTAACTGATTTAGCATAGTCGTCACTTGATCTTTTAAGAGAGGCATATGGACTTGTTACGTTACCTAAGTTATTAGATGTAACATAAATTCCGCTAAAAGTACCATCATTCGCTCTTAAAGGAAGTAATGGAGACATTCTCATTGCTTCTTGAGTATATGACCCAGGGTTGTTTTCAACATCAGTAGTAACATTCAATGTTTGCCCTATTTTTATATTGTCATTAATATTAAAGTCAGAGTTAAGTCTTATTCCAATTCTCTCATATGCAGTTTCTATCATAATACCATCTCTTTTTAAATGATTAAGTGAAAACAAGAAATTTGAACTCTCAGATCCACTTGCGACAGAGATGTTAATATCTGAAACTGGTGCAGCATCAAAAATTGCATCAAACCAATCTGTTCCTCCGGCAGGGACATTTAAAGTTTTACCATTTGTTATTCCTTGAATAGTTGATGGAATTACAGGAGACGCGCCATTTCCATACTGGACGTGGTCTGGAGCTACGCCATCATTAGCATAACTTTGCCATAACATCTGGCCATGTTCTGAAGCAGTTAATAAAGTAGGAAGGTTAGTTGCGGTTTGAGTACCATAAGATAAATCAACAGTAACTTTTGTTCCTTCAACACCTTTTCCGCTTTTAGTAGTTATAAGTATTACACCATTAGATGCTCTAGCTCCATATATCGAAGCTGCTCCATCTTTAAGAACACTTATACTTTCAATATCATTTGGATTTATACTGTTCAAAACATACGCATCAGTAGTCTGTACACCATCAATGACATATAAAGGGTCATTATTATTTGGGGTACTATACCCTCTTATACGGACTATTGGAGCCGTACCAGGTTGACCACTGTTGATAACAGTAACGCCAGCAACCCTTCCTTGAAGGACTTCTGCAGCATTTGAAACAGGGACTTTTACTGCATCAGCAACATCAACAGTTGCTACAGACCCGGTTACGCTTCCTCTTGCTTGAGAGCGATATCCAGTTACAATAATTTCCTCTAGTTCACTGTCAGCTACAAGAGTAACATTTATTTGGTCTTGGTCACCGACGGGTATTTCTTGAGTAGTAAATCCAACAAAAGAAATTACCAGAATATCACCCGAAGATGCTTCTATAGAGTAATTCCCATCAAAATCAGT
>JAQWON010000007.1 GCA_029245825.1 Flavobacteriaceae bacterium | reverse complement strand
ATATATCCAAGATCTTTTGGTCTGTTTCATCAAGTTTGATAGGATTCATAGGTATATACACTCAAAACTAATAAAAAAATAATAAAAGCTCAACAAACATGGTTATTTTTCATTAAAACCAGCTATTTGTCAGGAAAAAATGAAATATCAACAATTTCATTTTCTTTAAAAATAAATTCTTTTGAATAAAGCTTTTTACTCAGATTAATTGTTGAATGAGAATACAGCTTAAGACTTTTCCCATGTGAATGATATGTAGGCTGCAGAAAAATATTTTTGTTTTTTAAAACCTCATCATATTGAATTGCCAACTGATGATTATGATAAATTAAATTTTGATCTATTACTGTCGCATTGTTTATTATTACATCTACATATTTTTGATTGTTTTCGGGTATTTTAAAGTAATCTTCACATAACCCGCTTAAAAAACTTTTGTTAATTATTGAATTTAATGCCTTTTTTAACGATAAAAACATTAAGTCTTTAGAAAAAGACCTTGAGTAGTCGGTCTTTGAGTGACCAGCTTCAAAAAGTATTGTCGCGGCGCCTTTTTTAGAAAAATTATCCCCAAAACACTCTGCATTATACCTATCATTATATCTTCCAACTTGTCCTGGAATTTTTTTTTGAAGCAGTTTATTTATATCAGCAATCAAGAGCATTGATTCTTTTCTGGAATCAGAGATGGTTTTTGCATCGTCCATCGCAGGCGAAAGGAAGGAAATCACAGCAGCTTTTTCAGGATCTCCAGCAGAAAAAACTGATCTTTGATCATGCATGTTAAAGCAATAATCAGGCTTGAATTCAGTGAATACTTTGTTGAGCACTTTACTTTCAGGCTGTGATAGCTTCAAAGCATCTCTATTTATATCAATTTGATTAGCGTTGAATCTTGAATATGCTTTAGCTCCATCAGGATTTAATTGAGGAATTATAAGAAAACGAAGGTTCTTCAGGTAAGATTCAGACTGCTCTATAAGCTTTATCAGCCTACAAAGAGCCCGTGTGCATGTCGTTTCATTGCCATGCATCTGAGACCAAATGAGAATTTTTTTTACACCAGATCCAATTTTAAGGCCGTAAATAGGGGAGTTTTTTACCGATTTACCCAATAAATCAACTTCAGTCCTCCCTGAAAGTCCACTTAAGAACAACAAAAGCTTATGGGGCGGAAAATATCGTGTAGTTAAAACCATAATGTTCGTGCAAATTTAAAAAAGGAAATGTTTACATTAGTAGACAAAAGAAAAACTTCAAGCATGCTATTTGCCTTAAAATGTTGATCAATGTATACAAATTGAAGAAAAAAAATAAAAACAGCAGTTAAAAAGCTATTAATCAGTTTTTTAAAAAATAATGTTTAAGTAAAAAATAAACTATTTAGATAGAATAAAATACAGTTTGTTTTGAAATTTTATGATTTTAAAGTAACTTTATAAAATTAAATTTCACAATGTTAAACACTAAATTAGTGGCGGAACGTATAGGTAAGATTATTAAGGAAAATAATTTATCGGCATCATCTTTTGCTAAAATGATAGGAGTACAAAGATCATCAATATCTCACATTTTGTCGGGAAGAAATAATCCAAGTTTAGATTTATTGCTTAAAATTCACAAAGCTTTCGATTACATTACTTTGGAATGGCTTATTTTAGGTGATAATTCTATGGAAAAGCCACCTAGTAAAATAGAAAATAAGCATAATTCTGAACCAATTATTGAAGAAAATGATTTTGATGAGAAAAAACAGTCTTTACTTAAGGAAATAGTCTATTATTATAATGATGGCAGTTTTGAAAGATTTTTCCCTAAATCCTGAAGACTATCATGCGCTATTTAATTTTTTTATTACCTGTCCTATCTTGTTATGATGTCGAAAAGGACTGCAATGCTTTTAAATTGGGAACTTTTGAATTTTCAACTATTATAAACGGTGAGATAAAAACATCTAGGTTTATTCGTTCAAAATCGTTAGAGATTGAGTTTTACGAGAATAATATTGACTCTGCAAGTGTTAAATGGGTTAATGATTGCGAGTTTATTTTAACAAAAATAAATCCAAAATCAAATCAGGATAAAAGGCCAGTTAAAATTGAAATTTTATCCACTGAAGGTAAAGAGTATTTTTTTGAATATTCTCTTGTAAACAAGCCGAAAAAAAGATTTAGAGGCAGGGCTACTAAGATAAATTAGAATTTAGATATCCATTTTAATTTGATTAGATTCCTGATCTTCAATTTCTATTTCTTCTTCATCTTTAACTTCAATCTCTACAATATTAATATCATTTTCATTATAAGGAAGGAGTTTTTTTATTTCAATATTTTTAATTTTTCTATCTGTTAATTGGTTCCCTTGCGCCTTATAGCCTTTGACAGAGATAAAATCTTCTATATTTATTTCAACACTTTCTGAAATATCTTCACCTTTTGATTTATAAAAATTAATCGAAACAATGGGTCTCCAGTCTGTATTTATAAAAATCAACTTTTTATCTGGATTAATGAAAGAATCCTCCTTTTTATGATTTTCAATTAGAAATCTTTTTAAAAAATTCCGGTTTTTATCAGGGTCAAAATATATAGCACTTATAGGTTTATTAGGAATCCATTTTTCAATTTTAATTAAATTATCACTAAAATGTAAACTAGGGTCTGGGTCTACTACTTTTGTAGAGCCATCTTTTTTGATAACTAAAATTTTGTCTTCTCCTTTAAATTCGCCCAATAAATCGCCTCTTTGCTCTAAATTTATTCTTTGAATATTATGATCAAACCATATTTTCCTTGGGGCTAGAGTTGAAACCCCTTTTTCTTTTAACTCAACCTTTAGCACAGAATATTTAGTGACAGTATTTCCTCTAGAATTCCTTCCTTTAATTTGAAGATCAGCAAAATCTAAATCCCACTTAGTTTTCTTGACATTCCCTGTGTTTCTGAGTATTATATTAACAATTTCTGCCTCACCATTTGGATTTGCACTAAAATATAAAACTTTTGATTCTGGGTTTCCTTGAGTTAGCTTATACTCTTTATCTCGCGTAATTCCTTTTACTGGAAACCTCTTTATAAACGTGGTACCCCTTTTCCCATCCCTATATATCATATTGTAAATAGTTCTTGTATCGTTTTTTTTAAAAACGGCAGCATGTACAATATGTTTTCCAATAAAAACTTTTGTATCAACTTTTACAATCTTCATACAACCTTCTTTTGTGAATGTAATTATATCGTCAATATCAGAGCAGTCACATACAAATTCATCTTTCTTCAATGACGTTCCAATAAATCCCTCCTCTTTATTAATGTAAAGTTTTTGGTTTCTAACAACTACCTTTTTAGCATCTACATCATCAAAAACCTTAATTTCAGATTTTCTAGCTTTATCTTTGCCAAATTCTTTTATCAAGTATTTAAAATATCTTATCGCATAATCAGTTAGGTGATTTAAGTTGTTTTTAACTTCAGCAATATCTATCTCTAGTTTTTCAATTTTTTGTTTTGATTTATCCATGTCAAACTTTGAAATCCTCTTAATCTTAATTTCTGTTAGTTTAACTAGATCATCTCTTTCTACTGGCCTCTTTAAAATTGATATATAATTCTTTATACCTTCATCAATTCTTGAAAGAACCCCATCCCAAGTAGTTTCATTTTCAATATCCCTATATATTTTGTTAATTATAAAAATGTATTCCAACGAAGAAAAGTGCCACTGATATTCAAGTTCTTCAAGCTGAACCTCCAATTCTCTTTTAAGAAGATTTACTGTGTTTTCAGTAGAAATTTTAAGCATTTCAGAAACTCCTATAAAAACAGGAATATTCTCAGAAATGACACATCCTAATGGAGAAATAGAAACTTCACAATCTGTAAACGCATACAGCGCATCAATAGTTTTATCAGGTGATATTCCTGAAGGAATTTGAATTATTATTTCAGTATTTGAGGACGTATTGTCTTCTACTTTCTTTATTTTAATCTTTCCTTTATCATTAGCTTTTAAAATACTTTCAATAAGTGAAGAAGTATTTGTTCCGTAAGGAATTTCAATAATTGAGAGTGTAGTTTTGTCTAGTTGTTTAATTTTTGCTCTAACTCTTATCTTTCCGCCTCTTTTCCCATCATTATAATTTTGAATGTCTATTATCCCTCCAGTTTGAAAATCAGGAAACAAATTAAATTTTTTACCAGTTAAATGTTTTATTGACGCATTTAGAAGTTCATTAAAATTATGCGGCAAGATTTTTGTTGATAAGCCAACAGCTATACCTTCTGCTCCTTGAGCCAATAACAATGGAAATTTAACAGGAAGATGAATAGGCTCCTTTTTTCTTCCATCATAAGACATTTGCCAATCAGTTATTTTTGAATTATAAACTACTTCTAACGCAAAATCTGAGAGTCTTGCCTCTATATATCTTGATGCTGCAGCTCTGTCACCCGTGAAGATATTCCCCCAATTTCCTTGAGTATCTATAAGTAATTCTTTTTGCCCGACTTGAATCATAGCGTCTGCAATACTTGCATCTCCATGAGGGTGATATTGCATTGTATGACCCACAATATTTGCCACCTTATTATATCGCCCATCATCTAAATCTTTCATTGAATGTAAAATTCTTCTTTGAACTGGTTTAAGACCATCAGAAATATCGGGGACGGCTCTTTCTAAAATAACATATGAAGCATAATCTAAGAACCAATCACGATACATTCCAGTTACCTTAATTAAGGATTCATCAGATCTATTTTGTTCTGATAGAAACTCTTCTGATTCTTGAAAATCATCCATAAATG
>JAQWON010000006.1 GCA_029245825.1 Flavobacteriaceae bacterium | reverse complement strand
TTTAGCATAAATTAAAAATGAAAAAACTACCCAAAAGATATACTGTAACTGCTGCTCTTCCATATACTAATGGGCCTATACATATCGGACATTTGGCTGGGGTTTACATCCCTGCTGATATTTATTGTCGTTTTTTAAGATGCAAAAAAAGAGACGTAATATTTATCTGTGGAAGTGATGAGCATGGAGTGGCTATTTCAATAAAAGCAAAAAAAGAAAATAAATCTCCACAGGAAATTGTTGACCATTACGATAAATTAATTCGTAATTCATTTAAAAATTTTGGTATTTCTTTTGATAATTATTCAAGAACATCTCTCCCTATTCATCATAAAACAGCAAAAGATTTTTTTGATCTATTAAAGTCAAAAAATAAATTTTTTGAAAAAGAATCTAATCAGCTTTTTGATGTTGAAGAATCTCAGTTTTTAGCTGATCGTTTTGTTACAGGAACCTGTCCTATATGCAATGAAAAAGATGCTTATGGGGATCAATGTGAATCATGCGGCACTTCATTGAGCCCTGAAGAACTGATAAATCCCAAATCTACTCTGTCGGGAAGTAAGCCAGTGAAAAGGAAAACAAAGCACTGGTATATACCCCTTAATGAGTATGAAGATTTTATCAAAAAATGGGTTTTAAAAGATCATAAAAATGATTGGAAACCCAACGTTTATGGTCAAGTTAAATCATGGATTGATCATGGATTAAAACCAAGGGCTGTAACTAGAGACCTAGATTGGGGCATACCTCTTGATACAAAAGATAAGAATAAAAAAGTTCTTTATGTATGGTTTGAAGCACCAATAGGATACATATCATCTACAAAGGAGTGGGCGGAAAATAAAAATGTTGATTGGGAGCCATACTGGAAATCAAAAGAAACAAAATTGGTTCATTTTATAGGGAAAGATAACATTGTATTTCATTGTATCATTTTTCCAATTATGCTGCATAGCTCTAGCGAATATATTCTCCCGGAAAATGTTCCAGCAAATGAGTTTTTAAATTTAGAAGGATCTAAAATATCAACTTCAAAAAACTGGGCAATATGGCTACATGAATACCTTGAAGAATTCCCTAATAAACAAGATGAATTACGTTACGCTCTGGCTTCTAACACTCCTGAAAATAAAGATAATGATTTCACATGGAGAGAATATCAATCTAGAAACAATAATGAACTTGTCTCTATTTTTGGAAACTTTTTTAACAGAATTTTAGTTCTAACTCATAAATACTACTCTGGAAAAATACCCTTTGCAAAGAATCTTAAAAAAGAAGACAATACTTTATTAAATGAACTTAAACTTTATCCATCTAAACTTGAGGCGGCAATAGAAAAGTATAGTTTCAGAGAATTTAGTGCCCTATTAATGAACCTTGCTAGGCTTGGGAATAAATATCTTGCAAAACAAGAGCCCTGGAAGCTAATAAAAGATAATCCTGAAAGAGTAAAGGAAATAATCTTCACTGCGGTCCAAATTTCAGCTGGGCTTGCAATCTTATCTGAACCTCTTTTACCTTTTACTTCAGTTAAAATGAAAAAAATATTAAATCTAAATTCTGATTGGGATAAAATAAGTATAAATTCTATTATTATTGAAAGTGGACATGAAATAAATCAACCCGAATTATTGTTTGAAAAAATTGAAGATGAAAAGATTATTCAACAACTAAAAAAGTTGAAAAAGTGAGAAAAAATAACTCGCTAAAAGAAGATGTTTCATTTGAAAATTTTAAAAGCCTAGATTTTTTAATTGGGAAAATTATTTCCGTAAAAAAGAACGAGAATAAAAATTCACTATCAGTGAAAGTTGATGTAAAACATCAAATATTAAATATTATTTCTAGGGGAAATTATAAAATGGACCTGAAAAGTGTTTTGGGGCAAAAAGCAGTAGTACTAGTTAATATTAAACCATTTAAAATAGATGGGCTCTATTCAGAAGGGGTTATTCTTTTAGCAAAAGATAAAAATGGGAATTCTTCTTTTATTTTTCCTGATAATCAAGAGGCCGAAATTGGATCTAAAATTCATTAAACAATCTATCTCCAAGTTTGGCTCTTCATCTTTAGAGCACAAATTACAATATCTTTCCTGCTAATTTGACCGACTAAACGGCCTTTATCCATTACGGGGAATCTTCGTTTACTTGTCTTAAAGAACTTTGAAGCTGCGTCAAAAATATTTGTTGAAGCTTGGATCGTTTCTACTGGGAAACTCATAAAACTTTTAACTGATTTATCTAAAATTGGCATATTAAAATATCTGCTGTCTGATATTTCTCTCATACAATCTGCCTCAGAAATAATGCCAACAAGTCTTCCTGTTTTATCAACAATAGGGCCTCCAGAGATCTTGTATTTGATAAAATATGACATTACATGGTGAATGGAATCATCAGGAGAAAATGTTACCAAATCACGAGACATAATATCACCAACTGTAATATTTTTATCAATCTTTCTTGATTGTTTTATTTGCTGTCCTTGAAAACTTTTTATGCCCATTTTTAATTCAGCTTTGCTTAAATATAGCATTTTTTTAATTAATCGTATGTCCTTTGTTTTAAACACAGTGTGAATAAATTGTTAATAGAAGATTTACAGCTAATATAAAACACTTCAATAAATGGCTAGATTTGTTCGATAGACAAAAAAGGTGAAAAAAGAATTCAAAGTTTTTATTCTTTTAGAAAAAATTTTAAATGCGCTAAACAATTCTAGACTAGAATATATAAAAGCTGCTGATAAAAGTCCTTATCCAGAATACAAACGTTTTTTAAATAAAACTGCAACAACTAGAAATAGATTCTATCAAGATTTAATGGCTGTTTATAGAATTTATTATAGTTCATCCGAAAATCTAGTTTTAAACAAAATTGATTATAAAAAAATAATTGCCAATCCAAATAAAAACTTAAAAGAAAATCCTTCAGTGATAATTGTAAATCTAGATCTCAAACTTGTTGAATTATATGAAGAAATAATTGAGAAGTATGAAGTTTCAGAAATTTTAAGTGACCATCTTGATAAGATTCTTTATTGTATAAAAATTAATAAGGATAAAATTAAGGATAAAGAACTAGTATTTCATCACTGATTTTCATTCACTTCCGGTAGCGCATTTTCCTCCTCCACGAATGAAATTATTCTTTTAATCAAAGAATTATAGTATTTATACATTTCACTTAATGCTGGCTCCAATTTATTGTTTTGTTGATTTTCTGAATAAAACCTACACTTCATCACTTGCATTTGAATTAATTTGATCCTACTTATTATAGAAGGGGAATTAAATTTTTTAGGTATTGATGAAGATAATAATTCCTCAATCTTTTTTTCAAGTTCATCAAGATAAAATGTAATCCCTTGAGGATCTAAATTTGAAATGCTTTCAATAGATTCCTTAAAGGAAATGAATTTAGTCCACTGATCTATATCGTTATTTTCAATGAACTCAATAGAAAAATCTTTTGAAAAATCAACTTTTGGAAGTTTTGTGATTAATTCTGATTCATTATTATTTAGATTTTCAACCTTATTCTCTTTTTTAGAAAGATCACATGAAAAAACAAAAACAAATAAGCAAAAAACAAATATGCGTCTAGCCATTGTCCAAAAATAAAAACTTTGCTCAAAAATATTTATATTTGATCATATTAATTAATAATAATGTCAGAAGGTTTTGTAGTCGGAGTTGTTATAGTAACTACTGTAATTGTCTTATTTGCTATTTTTAAGGACATGCTAAAAAAGTAGCCTTATGAAGTCTCTAAATTCATTTGATAAGTTTATTTATCTGTTAATCATAGCAAATGTTATTGCAATGATTTTAGACTCCCATCAAAATATTCACGAAGCTTATGGGAATTTATTTTATCAATTCGAATTTGTTTCGATAATTATTTTTTCTTTTGAATATTTGTTTAGGGTATATTCAGCCTATAAAGAGGAAAAAATCAAAGGTGCTATAAATTATATTTTCAGTTTTTTTGGTTTAATTGACCTTTTCTCCATTCTTCCTTTTTATCTAAATCAATTCGTTAAAGTTGATGGTCGTTTCCTAAGAATTCTTAGGTTATTTAGATTGACAAGGATCTTTAAACTTGGTCGGGAAAGTAAATCTTTAAAGTTATTTGTAAAAGCATTATCTGCAGTTAAAGGAGAATTAAAATTTACACTTTTTTTATCAGTATTAACCATTCTATTTTCTGCTTCTGCTATATACTACCTTGAAAATGACGCTCAACCCGAGAAGTTTTCCAGTATTACCGAATCAATATGGTGGGCAACGGTATCACTGGCTACAGTTGGCTATGGTGATGTTTATCCCATAACTGTAGGTGGTAAAATTTTTGCCTCAATAATTTCATTAGTTGGAATTGGTGTAGTAGCAATTCCAACTGGAATAATTAGCGCCTCTTTTGTAGAGGAAATAATTGCTCAAAACAGAAAGAAAAAACACCCTCTAAAATAAAATTGATTAATAATTTCTATTTAAAAAGATAATTACCCATTAGATTTTTTTATACTTAAAAATTTACAATATTATTAAGGTATATTTGTTTCGGTATGAAAAAAAAGGTTTCAATAATTGGTTCTGGATTCTCTGCATTGGCAGCTGCATGTTATTTGTCAAAATTTGGTTTTGAAGTTCATGTTTTTGAAAAAAACTCAATGGTTGGAGGAAGAGCTGCAAGATTAAAAATAAAGGGGTTCACTTTTGATATAGGTCCAACTTGGTATTGGATGCCTGATATATTTGAAAAATTTTTTTCAGATTTTTCAAAAACACCTCAAGATTTTTATTCTCTAGAAAGATTAGATCCAAGTTATGAAGTATATTTTGGCAAAAAAGATTCAATAAAACTTGAAGATTCTTTTGAAAAGAGATGTGACCAATTTGAAGCTATAGAAAAAGGAGGTAAAAAAAAATTAGAGACATTTATCTCTGAAGCAAAAACAAATTACAAAATAGCAATTGGAGAAGTAATTTATAAAATGTATGGTAACTCTTTTTTTGAATTAATCACCATTAATACAATAAGAAAAGTTAAATACTTTTTTACAAGTATTAAAAAGGAAGTGATTAAAAAGTTTAAAAATCCTTATTTAAGACAAATTCTACAGTTCCCTGTTTTGTTTCTAGGAGCAAAGCCCTCTGCTACTCCAGCATTTTATAATTTTATGAGTTATGCAGATTTTGGATTAGGAACATGGCATCCTAAAAACGGAATGTACAGTGTAGTTATTGGAATTGAGAAATTAGCAAAAGAATTGGGAGTTAAATTTCATTTAAATAGTGAAGTTCAAAAAATATTAACAAAACAAAATAAGGCTTTGGGGGTTAGAGTTAATGAAAAAGACTTTTTCTCCGATATTGTTCTAAGTGGTGCGGACTACGCCCACTCTGAATCACTCCTGGAATTTAAAGATAGAGTCTATAGTAAGACATATTGGAAGAAAAAAATTTTTGCTCCATCTGCACTTTTATTTTTTATTGGATTTAATAAAAAAATTAAAAATGTCTCTCATCACACTCTTTTCTTTGATACAGATTTTGATAAACATGCTAAAAGTATTTATGACGAGCCATCTTGGCCAATTGATCCATTGATATATACTAATTTTCCTTCAATTACTGACAAATCTATGGCTCCAAAAGATAAAGAAGCTTGTACTGTTCTCATCCCAATAGCCCCTGGTATAGAGGACACAAAAGAATTAAGAAAATCATACTTTGAATTGATAATTAAAAGAATTGAAAAACTGACCGGACAATCATTAAAAAATGATATTTTATTTCATAGATCATATTGCATAAAAGATTTTATTAATGATTATAATTCTTATAAAGGGAATGCTTATGGGCTATCTAACACACTAATGCAAACAGCTTTTCTAAGGCCAAAGCTAAAAAGTAAAAAAATAAAAAATCTTTATTTCTCAGGCCAATTAACTGTTCCTGGACCCGGAGTGCCCCCTGCTCTTATTTCTGGAAAATTATCTGCGGAGTTGATAAAAAGAACAAGTGAATAACTATAAAATCAATTAAACTCTTCTCCGCAATTGACTAGACACCAATAAACTAAGGTGACTTCAGATTCTTTAAGTTTTACTAAAGAGTCAATTGTTTTAATATTTCTCTCCAAAAATCCATCATAATCGATCAATTGAGTTGCAATTTGTTCCCATAATTCAATTCTATTATATAAATTATATCTCAAGAACCTATCCTTTTGAATATATTTTCTGTTTTTTACCCACCAATAATTATTGTATAAGTTAATATCGTCCTCTACCTCATAAACCCATCTATGAGCTAGCCTGTCATTGAATTGGTTGACAAAAATTCTTTCTTCCCTATCAGTATTTATCATCAAATATTTAAGATCAGTTCCATCGTATGTCTCGTTGATTATTCTTCCTATTTGAGGCCCTAAAAATCTAAAGGTTCCATCAAGTTTAATTGCCTCATAAACTACTCTTGGAGGGTTAAACGGATCTAAATTTGGGTAATAAGTTAAAGGAGAATAATATCCTTCATCCTCGGTAACCTCCTCATCATATAAAAGAAAAACACTGTCGTTATCAACCTCCCATTGATCATATAATCTTTGATACATGTCAGTAACCCACTCATTTTGCTGTATATATATTTGAGTATAATCCTTCATACTAATCATCTCGTCTCGAAGGTTAATTAGATTGTCTATGTTTCTGCCTCTATCATCAAAAGACTGTCCTTTTTGTTCAACTCCAAAAGATACCAATACACCAAAAAAGACAATTAAAAAATCAACTATACCCTTTTTTAAACGATCAAAAAAATCTTGATAAGAAAATCTATCTCCAAGAGTAATGATTCTTAAAAACCAATTTAGCTTCTCTTTTTTAATTCCTTTTTCTTCGGGAGTTATAAAGCCTTTCTTTTTCTTATTCATAATTTTATTAAAATTATGTCTAAATATAATAAATATTATTCCATACGCCTGAACGGAATTTCCCTATTAAAAATCTCAATAATAAGATCAATTAAAGACTTTTCAAATAAAGAAAGTATAGAGAAATCAATAAAATTATTTTTTTGAGAGCCTGAAAGTGAAAGTGGCATAAAATATTGATCTAAATTTTTAAATGAAATTATACCTGCTTGAACTGCATCATCACTTTCTAAATAACTTGAGTACAAATAAAAGTAGTTTAAAAGCTGAAATGATGAAGCAAATTGAGTCTCGGAAAATAAGTTTTCAATTTTAGAAAGTTTTAAATTAGAAGGTAATATTTTGCCTGTTTTATAATCAATTATCCTAGTGACTCCATCTAATTTATCAATTCGATCAACTTGACCAATTAATTTTACTGGGGATGAAAGACTAGGAATAGAAATGTTTTTTTCTAAATCCTTTTCTAAATATATTATCTCTAAAGTCCTGCCATCTTTAACTAGATTTTTTTCTTTTAAAATAAAATCTTTGATATGTTTCTTTAAAACCTCATGGATTATGTAGTTTAATCCTATTTTTTTATGACTTCTCCCATAAATAAGTTCATACTTTTCATTTATTAAATCTTCTATATTCTTTTCCATCAAATTAAAATCTTCTATTCTTAAGATTTTATTTAAATAGGGTTTATACAAATCTTCTAAAACCTTATGAACAATAGTCCCTCTATCTTTATAACTTATTGTAGATTCAACTTTTTCAGTTTCTTTGATTTTTAATATTCTTTTGTAATAAAATCCGATTGGATCTGTTAAATATTCAATTAAGGAAGAGGGAGAGAATCCTTTAGAAGAAATTTCCGCTAATCTTTTTTCTACTTGCTCTGTTTTTTTAATCAAATCAATTTTAGAATATTGTTTCTGAAAATCATATCCTAAATTTATTTCTTTTAAATCATGATTTTTAAGATTGTTAAATTTTAACTGATATATAAACCTGCTTTTCTCTCCAGAATTAAGACCTTCACTTTTTATATTATATATTAGAAAAATATTTTTAGCCCTTTGAATCAATCTGTAAAAGTGATAGGTATATATTGCATCTTTGTCAAGAAAAGTAAACATTCCAAATTTTTTTCTAGATTCAAATGAAATAAATGAATGATTTTTCTTTCCAGGAGGTAAAACTCCTTCATTAACATTTGTTATAATTACATTTTCAAAATCCAAAAGTCTTGTTTCTAAAAGTCCCATAATTTGGATTCCTTCAGAGGAATCAGTTGAAAAGTTTACTTTCTCTGACCTGATTAAAAACTTAAATGTTTTATAAATTGAGCTAATATCATTGCCAAGTAAATCTATTTTGTTTTTACCTAATAATTGCAAAAAAATTTCCTTAATTCTTTTAAAATGATTCAACTCTAAAAAGATTGTTTCTGAACCAATTGACCCAAAAAAAGAAATAAAAAAATCAGATATATTTATAAGTCGATTTATAAAATCTTTGGAATCTTTAAATTTTTTAAAAAAAAGTGTCTTCAGATTGTTTTGATTATTTTGATCAATAAAAAATAAAGGATCAATTAATGATTGATTAGCCTTTACCAATTTTTCTATATCAGACATGATATTTATTTTATTGAACTGGAACATTTCTTTAACCCAACTGGCCGTTAAAATCTCATGAATGTTTTTGTAATAAAATCCATTTGAAGAAATATTTATATGCATTTTAAAAAATAAATCGAAAAAATCTGATGAAGGGGTTTGAGAAATTGGATGTCCCATAGTTACATTCCATTTTGTTTCATTTTTTGAAAACCCAGATAATAAAGGAGTTAATAAAGTTTCTTTACCTAAAACAATTACAGTTTTTTCTTTCTTTGACTGGTTGTGAAATTTTTCAGAAATTTCAGCAGCATATTTAGATTGACCCACATTTTTTGGTATCCCAACAAGAGATATCTTCTTTTCTAATTCAAAGTTTTTCTCAGTAAAAGATTCTTTTTTTTGCCTTAAATAATTCCATTCATTAAAATATTTTCTAATGAATTTACCTGCTGAATTTGATTCATCATCGTACAAAAATTTATCAATATCCCATATTATTTCTCCTTTTTTTAATGATAAAAATTCTTGAAAAACTTGACTTTCACATTTATTAAGAGCATTAAAACCGATAAAAAAATGAAACTTATTTGTGTTTTGAAGATATATTTCCAGATTCCCAACAGCTTCTCTAAAAATTATTCCAAGACTACCCTTATTTTCATGTATTAAATTTTTATAAATTTTTTCATAATATATTTTAAGAGAATTAAAAAAGCTAGAATGATTTTTCACTAAATCGTTCGATGAATTTCCTTTAGCCCACTCTTCAATTCTTGCTAAAGAACTTTCATATTCAAAAAAATCATCTGCGTTTAATAAATGAAAATCTATTTCATCAAAATCATCCAATGCTGTATTTGCCCACCTCAAAAATTCATTAAAATCATCAATTTTATGACCAATATTATCTGTCTTGTAAATTTCATAGAACTGAAACAAGAGGTCTATTCTCTGAATTTTTTTTAGCCCTGACATTTCTCCCATAAAATCTTCAATACTTATTATCTCCGGAGAAAATTCAGGCTTTGACAGATTATTTGATAGAGATTTTTTAAAAAATGATATTGCTCTTTTATTTGGAACAACAATTTTTACATCTTTAAACTGATAATTTAAAGAGATGATTTTTTTCGATATTTCGTCTAAAAAAGTTTTCAAAATTTAAGACTACGTTTTATAGATCTTACTTCAATATTTTCTCCGATATAAACAAGATACTTCCTGTAAACATTCAATCCCATTTCAGTCAATATTTTTTCATAAACAAAAAGCTGAGTTTCATAATCAAGTTTATAAGCACCTGTTTTGTAATCAATTATCACCCATCCTTTTGAAGTTTTAACTATTCTGTCTGGACGAACAAAAGATTTTTTGGGAATTAAAATGTCTTGCTCGTTAAGAACGTAACAAGATTGACTATAATAATCTTTTAACTCTGGATGCTTGATTATTTTAGTTATTAATTCATGATAATATTTTTTTTCCTGAATTTTAATTTTATTTGTTTCAATTCCAAAGTTTATGATCTGATTAAGATCATTATCATATTTTAGGCTACTAAGAAGCTCATGAATTATAATCCCCTTATCTGATTTAATGTATTGAGGATTTAAATCTTTTGAGAGATTTTTTTTGTGAAGTTTTTCGTACCAATTAGTTGAAATTTCAAAGGGAATTTTTTCAATACTATTCTCTTCTTCATCTTTTATTTTACTGGGTTTAAAAAACTTGCCCCAAACATAAGAATTGTCATCTTCTGAGGTTTTGTTTTCTTCAATTAAAAACTGATTTATTAGAGTCGAATAACTTTTCAATGGATCACTTAAATCAATTTCCTTTGGGCAGATTAAAAATAAATTGTTGATGGCTCTTGTCAGTGAAACATACAAAACATTAAGAGACTCTAATTGACTCTTTAAAATTTTTTCTTGATAAAAATTATCACCCTTATCTCCTAATAGCTTCAACCTCTCAGAAAAGTTAACCCAGCCCCAATTAAAATTATTGTCTGAACCATTATTGATAGGGTACCAAACCTTATGATAGTTCTTTAAAGAGATTAATGGATCTTCTAGAAAAGGTACAATTACATTAGAAAATTCAAGTCCCTTTGATTTATGAATGGTATTTATAATTACGCAATTCTTACCCTCAGGCATAGGAATTATTATTTCTGATCCTCTTTCTTCCCAATAGGATATATAAGCGGCAAAATTTTGATTTTGGTTAGTTGAAAATTCAAAAACATCATCTAAAAAAGCAATTAAATATGCATCTATTTCACTCTTCAACCTAAATGATTCTATTGCGTATTCAATTGACTCGTATAGAGAAGCTTTACTGAAAATCTCTGGACTGAATGAATATCCATAGATATTATTGACCTCTTTAAAAAAAGCACTTTGACTTTGGTCTTTATCTAAATTTTCAAACATTAAAGCCTGGTAATCTTCTTTTTCAAAATTGATTTGCCACAAAAATTCCAAAACTTCTTTGCGTTGAAACATATCGCCGGGATCTATAATCGACCGGATAAGTGTAATTAAAAAATTAACTGATTTTGATTCAGAAACAGATAATGATTCTGAAGACACAAAAGGTATGTTTTCCTTGCTCAAAGCATTAGCAATTAAAACAACTTCTTTTCTAGTTCTGGTTAATATTGCTATTTCTCCCCAATTAAAACCTGAATTCTTTATTTCTATTACTGTTTTAATCGCTTGATTAACAAATGAGATGTTTTTCTGTTCTTTATTTTTTAATTTCTCAACGACTTTTATTTCTACATATCCACCAGTTTTTTTACTTGTTTGATTAAAATTGAATGTTTTATTTGATCTAATGGTATTGATCTTATGATTAATAAATTGAAAAAAATCTTCGTTAAAATCAACAATACAATTTAAACTTCTGTGATTTATTTTAGGAGTGATAATTTCAGACTCTACCTGAAAACTTGACTGATTGTCTAATAATTTTAAAAATTGGATATTATCTCCTCCTCTCCAACCATAAATAGCTTGCTTGGGATCTCCAACAAGAATTAATGACCCTTTTTTTTGTTTATCATCTAAACCCTCTAAAGAATGCGATATTAATGGAATCAAATTACTCCATTGTAATTTAGAAGTATCTTGAAATTCATCAATAAAATAGTGCCTATATCTAACTCCCAATTTTTCGTATATAAACGGAATAACTGGTTGTTCTAAAATAACCTTGTCAATAATTTCATTAAATCTTTCAAGCAATATTTCTCCTCTTTCATTTTGAACATCTTCTAACTCATATTCAATTTGTCCCAAAAGAGAAAGAGTTGTCCATTGACTCAATAAATTTTCTAAAAGAGAAACCTGTCCAACATCCATTCTCAATTCCATATATTTTCCCTTTAAAAATAATTCAATATTATCAATGAAATCTTTCTTTTCAGTTGGAGTGGATTGAGGATATAATTTATCGCCATTTTCAAAAACTTTTAAAAGTCTATTGTCAAAATTGAAAGAATTTTGAATGTTTTTATTTAAATCAATATTAGAATACTCCTTAAAATAATTATAAATAGTTCCTCTTATAAAATTTTCCTTTTCAAGATCTCCTTCAGCAAATATTTTTAAAACTTCTTTTGCTGTTTTAGATATTTTTTCTTTGATCAACTTTCTTTTTCTAAGAAAATTTTTTCTGGTTTTTAAAAATTTTTCTAAATCTTTTCCTCTTAAATCTGAAATAGCCATTCTATTATTTTCATTTAGTAAAATTTTTGAAAACTCATTAATGTCAAAAGCTATATCCCAACTTTTAAAGTTTTCAACTTTAGAAAGACTAAAAGAAACTAAAAGCTTAGTTAAACTTTTATCCGTTCCAACTTTTTCAAGTATTCTATTAGTAATATCTTGAAAAGTCTGTTTGCTTTCAATTATAAGTTCATAAGATGAAGGTAAATTTAACTCCCTAGAAAAATTTCTGATGATCTTATTTGTAAAACTATCTAGAGTTATCACTTCAAATGCTGCATACTCGTGTAAAATGTTTTTCAAAATTCTCTGAGAACGATCTGTTAATTCATTTGAATTTATGCTTAGATTATCCAAAAGATTTTTTTTTAATCTTTTTGTTTGATTTGATTGATCTTTGTATCCAAGATTATACAACCCTTCTAAAATCCTTTTTTTCATTTCATTTACTGCCTTATTTGTGAAGGTTAACGCCAACATGTTTCTATATCCAAAATCATCAGATTCAAGAAATAGACGTAACAAAAAATGGTAAACTAATGAGGTTGTTTTTCCAGAACCTGCAGAAGCATTAATGATTTTAAAAGAGGAACTATTCAAGATTAGATTTATTATTAAAATTAATCGTTTTGTTTTGCTTTATAATGAATTTAAAAATTTTATTTTTACTTAAATAAAATTTTATAACTATGGCTTTTAAACTACCTGATTTAAATTATTCTTACGATGCATTAGAACCCTATATTGACTCAAAAACAATGGAAATTCATTATGGTAAACATCATGCTGGATATACCTCCAATCTAAATAATGCAATTCAAGGAACTGAAATGGAAAATTATTCAATAAATCAAATTCTTGAAAATCTTGATATGAGTAATTCTGCATTGAGAAACAATAGTGGTGGATTTTTCAATCACTGTTTGTTTTGGGAAATAATAGGCCCCAATTGCGGAGGAACTCCATCAGGAGATCTTTTAAATTCTATTACTGATAATTTTGATTCATTTGAAAACTTTAAAAATTTGTTTTCTAAAGCTGCTGCAACTCGATTTGGATCTGGATGGGCATGGCTATGTGTCCATGAAAATGGTAAATTAGAGATATGTTCTACTGCAAACCAAGATGTTCCTATTATGCCTGGAATTGGTTGTGGAGGATCGCCAATTTTGGGTATTGATGTCTGGGAACATGCTTATTATTTGAACTATCAAAATAGAAGACCTGATTATATAGATGCTTTTTTTAATCTTATCAATTGGAAAAAAGTAAATGATAAATACATAGCTAACAAGTAACTTAAAAAAGTTAATAAGCTCTTATTGATTTTCCTTCATAAAAATTAATGAAAGATTTATTTACTACTTTATTGCCGCCAGGAGTTGGATAATTTCCAGAAAAATACCAGTCCCCCAGATGATCTGGGCAGGCACTGTGTAAACCCTCAATTGACTGATAAATTATTTCTAAATCAGATTTTATTGAATTATTTTTAAGTAATTCAGCTATTTTTTTAGAGATTTCTTCTGCTGAAAAAGGTTCATAAATTGCTTTTACAAAATTAGTTACTTGTTTTGCTGGATTCTTTAAGCTGGACTTACAGTTCTTATAAGTCTGTTTCAAAATTTTATCATATGTTCCAATATCTTTATGAAGAGATAGAGCCGCTCTAAAAGCAATTAATTTATCTAATCTTGCCATATCAATTCCATAACAATCAATATACCTTATTTGTGGAGCACTAGAAACGATAATAATTTTTTTTGGATTTAGTCTATCCAAAATTTTTAAAATACTTTTTTGAAGAGTAGTGCCTCTAACTATACTGTCATCTATAATAACTAAATTATCTTTTGGCTTTATAACCCCATAGGTGACATCATAAACATGACCAACCAGATCCTCTCTTTGAGTATCCTCAGTTATAAATGTTCTAAGTTTTGCATCTTTAATTGCAATTTTTTCAACTCTAGGACGAAGAGATAATAGTTTATTTAATTCACTATTTTTTTTAATCTCATCTTCTTTAATCTTTTTGTTTAGTTGATCAACTATATAATTTTGAACCGATTCAATCAAACCGTAAAATGAGGTTTCAGCAGTGTTTGGAATAAAAGAAAATACAGTGTTTTTAATATCATTATTAATTGACTTCATTATTTGAGGGAATAGATTATTCCCTAATTTTTTTCTCTCTTTATAAATTGATGCGTCACTACCTCTAGAAAAATATATTCTTTCAAAAGAACATTGCTTTTTTATTAGTGGCTTTTGTATCAATTCTACAGAGACAGCGCCAGATTTTTTTGTTAAAATTGCATGTCCAGGTTCAAGCTCCCCTATTGATTTTAAAGAAACATTGAAAACAGTTTGTATAACAGGTCTCTCAGATGCAACAACTAATAATTCATCATTTTCATGATAAAAAGCTGGTCTAATTCCTGAAGGATCTCTTAAAACAAATGAATCGCCATGCCCCAGAAGACCAGCAATAACATATCCTCCATCCCAATTTTTAGATGCCTTATAAAGTACTTTTTTCATATTGAATCGTTCAGCAATTTGAGGAGATGCATCAGATTTTGTATAACCCTCCGATTTAAGTGTCCTATATATTTTTGCCACAGAGGAATCAAGGAAGTGTCCAATTTTTTCCATAATTGTAATTGTATCTGAACGCTCCTTTGGATGTTGTCCATATTCTACAAGTTCAGAAAAAAGTTCATTTACATTTGTTAAATTAAAATTCCCAGCAAGAATTAAATTTCGGTGCATCCAATTATTTTGCCTAAGTAAAGGTTGAACATTTTCAATACTGTTTTTACCATATGTTCCATATCTAACATGGCCCAATAATAATTCACCAGAACAAGGAATTTTTCTTTTAAACAATTTAATATCATCCAATATTTTAGGTTCATCCTTTTTAATTAGATTAATTTTTTTGTTAATCTTTCGAAAGATTTCTTGAATAGGTTGATCTCCATTTGATCTTATCCTACTGATATATCTTTCGCCAGGATTCATTTCCAGTTTGATTGTTGCAAAACCAGCACCATCTTGACCTCTGTTATGCTGCTTTTGTAACATCAAAAACATTTTATCTATTCCAAACAAAACAGTCCCATATTTTTCTTTAAAATATGAAAGAGGTTTTTTTAAATGAATTAAAGCAATACCACATTCGTGTTTTATAAAATCACTCATGTCAAAATATTTAATTCTCCATATTATTGGTTTTCAAATTTAGTCATTTCTCTAATCGCATTAACTCTTAATTTAATTGATTCAGCAGGTAAATTAATTAAATTTTCAGATCCAAATTTTTCTACAATGAATGAACCCATTGCACAAGCATATATTAAAGCTTTTTTAATTGATTCAATTGAAATTTGATCTTGTTCGGCCAGATAACCAACAAACCCCCCAATAAAACTGTCTCCAGCACCAGTGGGATCAATAACTTCTTTAACTGGAAAAGAAGGGATAAAAAAGCTTTTTTCATTATAAAAAAGTGAAGCCCCCTTATGCCCTTCTTTAACTATGACAAATTCAGGCCCCATATTAATTATTTCCTTAACTGCTTTGGTAATTGAATTTTCTCCTGTTAACATTAAAGCCTCTTCATCATTTATTGAAATTACATCAACCA
Source organism: Flavobacteriaceae bacterium (assembly GCA_029245825.1). Taxonomy (GTDB): domain Bacteria; phylum Bacteroidota; class Bacteroidia; order Flavobacteriales; family Flavobacteriaceae. The sequence continues at coordinate 34,518 of JAQWON010000006.1, read as the reverse complement.
TTGAGATTATCTTATTTAAAGGCGATCGGAAGTTTTCGATCCAAAAATTCATAGTATCCAAAACAATTAGTTTAGGTTTTTTTCTAATCTGATTTAGGGTGTCAATCTGTATTTCTGGGTGTAAATTTGCCAGAACTAAAATATCAGGATTTGATAATTCTGTTATTACTTTAGGTTCAAATTCCTCTAAAACATTAAGTTGAGTATCAATTGTTTTTCTAGTTTTCATATCAGAAAAATATTGCCCACTCCATTGAAATGTTTTGCCTTTTTTTGATATGCTAATCCCAGAAGTGTTAATGCCTTTTTCTCTCAAAAGATCTAAATATTTCTTTTCAAAATCATTCCCGACAATTGATATTATTGAACAATCTAGGTTGAATTTTGATGAGGCTAAAGCAATGTGAGTTGCTGATCCACCAAAAATTTTATCAACTTTGGCATATGGAGTTTGAATAGTATCATAAGCGATAGTACCCACAACTAATAATTTACTATTCATTTGACAAAATTAAAAAACTTCTAATCATAGAATAACTTATGCAAGATTTAGTTTTAATCATTATATTTTGAAATATTTTCATAATATTCATCTTTAATCAGGTCATTTTTCTTAGCAGCGGTATTAGCTAAAAAATCACAGCGCTCATTTTGCGGATGGGAATTGTGTCCCTTGATCCATTTAAAATCCAAATTGTTTTTTTTATAAACTTTAATAAACCTTTCCCATAAATCAGGATTTTTTTTTCCTTTGAATCCTTTTTTCTGCCAATCAAAAATCCATTTATTATTAATAGAATCAATGACATATTTTGAATCTTAGTAAACTTTTACTTTAGAAGATTCTTTTTTTATTGATTCCAATCCAACTATTATAGCCATTAATTCCATCCTATTATTAGTCGTGTATCTAAACCCTTTTGAAAATTCTTTTTTGTAAGTTGTGTCTTTTAATTCCATAACTATTCCATATCCTCCGGGACCAGGATTCCCAATTGATGATCCATCAGTAAATAACAATATTTCCTTATCAGCTTTGTTCATCTAGAAGCTTTTCAATAATTAAAGGGTAAAATTTGTGCTCTAATTTTTGAACTCGTTTTAAAAGACTTTCCGGTGAATCTTTAGACTCAACATTTATAGATTTTTGTAAAATTATTTCCCCCTTATCGTAATCACCATTTACAAAGTGAATTGTTATACCTGTTTTTGAGTCATTAGATCTAATTACGCTTTTATGAACTTTATTACCATACATTCCCTTCCCGCCATGACTAGGCAGAAGAGCTGGATGTATATTGATGATTTTATTGGGAAATTTGGAAATAATTATGTCTGGTATTTTCCTAAGAAATCCTGCCAAAACAATTAAATCTGGGTTTAAAAAATTTAAAATTTCAAAAACTATTTTTTTTTCAAATGCCTCATTATTATAAAAAATTGCAGGGATTTTATGTTTTTTTGCTCTTTCTAAAACACCTGCATTAGAATTATTAGTCAAAACAAGGTGAATATTTATCTCTTTTTTATTTTCAAAATATTTTATAATTTCCTCTGCATTAGTACCATTACCAGAGGAAAAAATTATAATTTTTTTGTTTTTTTTTTCACTCATCAAAACCTAATTAGCCCTTTTAAAATAAACTTTACCAAGATTTAAAATAAAATGTAATCACAAAGAAAAGTTATATTTCTTTTTGTTAATAGTGTTTTACTACAAAGTTTTATATTTTTGTCAACAGAACCTTAAAAAAATTACTTATGTCTGATACTTCATCAAGAGTAAAAGCGATTATTGTTGACAAATTAGGTGTTGACGAAAACGAAGTGGTAACTGATGCTAACTTCACAAATGATTTAGGTGCTGATTCTTTAGATACAGTTGAACTTATTATGGAATTTGAGAAAGAATTTGATATCCAAATCCCTGATGACCAAGCTGAAAATATTTCTACAGTAGGACAAGCAATTCAATATATTGAAGAGCAATTAAGTTAAAGTTAAGTTTGATGAAACCAAGACGAGTAGTAGTTACCGGATTGGGGGCATTAACTCCAATAGGTAAAAACATTCCATCTTTTTGGGAGGGTCTTATAAAGGGTAGAAGCGGAGCAGCTCCAATCACTTATTTTGATGTATCAAAGTTTAAAACTCAATTTGCTTGTGAATTAAAACACTTTGATCCTCTTGATCATTTTGATCGTAAAGAAGCAAGAAAATATGACCGATTTGCCCAATATGCTTTAGTGTCAACTAAGGAGGCAATAGAAGATTCTAAATTAAATCTTGAAAAAATTGATAAAGACAGGATCGGGGTAATATGGGGAGCTGGAATTGGGGGTCTAGAGACTTTTCAAAATGAAGTTTTAAACTTTGCTTCAGGTGATGGTACTCCAAGATTTAATCCATTTTTTATTCCAAAAATGATTTCTGATATTGCTCCTGGCCTTATTTCTATAAAATATGGATTCAGAGGGCCAAATTTTTCTACAGTTTCTGCATGTGCATCTGCTTCTAATGCTATTATAGACTCATTAAATTATATAAGAATGGGATATGCTGATATTATAGTTTCTGGAGGATCTGAAGCTGCTATAACAATAGCAGGAATTGGTGGCTTTAATTCAATGCATGCACTATCAACCAAGAATGATAATCCTAAATCTGCTTCTCGACCTTTTGATAAAAACAGAGATGGTTTCGTTTTGGGGGAAGGTGCTGGATCTATAATTCTTGAAGAATATGAACATGCAAAATCTAGAGGTTGCAAAATATATGCAGAATTAATTGGTGGAGGACTTTCTGCTGATGCTTATCATATGACTGCTCCACACCCAGATGGAATTGGTGCTAAAAAAGTCATGGAAAATTCTATCAAGAATTCCAGAATAAGACCAGATCAAATTGATTATATAAATATGCATGGAACATCTACCCCTCTTGGAGATATTGCAGAGGTAAATGCAGTTCTTGATGTTTTTGGAGAACACGCATACAAGATGAATATTAACTCTACTAAATCAATGACTGGTCATTTACTTGGGGCTGCTGGTGCAGTTGAGGCTATCTGTTCAATCCTAGCAATAAATCATAACATTGTGCCTCCAACCATAAATCATTCGGTCTATGATGACAACATTGACTCAAAAATTAATTTTACATTCGGAAAAGCTCAAAAAAGAAATGTAAATATTGCTCTATCTAACACATTTGGATTTGGTGGTCATAATGCTTGTATAGTTTTTAGTAAATTAGATTAATCTTTTTAGGATATCTCCCGTGGGGAAAAAAATTTACAAATTAGAAAAATTTGAAGAGGAAAAATTTAAGCTTTTTGCAATTCATTCTAACATAGATGACTACAAAATTGCTTTTTTATTAAATTCCAAATGTGGATCAAAATTTGTAAAAGCCAGAGGTTATATTGATTTCCCAAACCAAAATGCTTTTTTCAATCATTTTGAATGGGAAGAGAAAAAAAAGGGTATTTCATGTGATCTCTTTTCAAATAAGTTTATAAAATTAGAAGATGATGAGACTAAAGTCAAAGAACTATTTAATCTTCCTGAAACAAAAGAGGTATATTTGATAAGAAATTTCAAGAAAGTTGATTATTTTATTAAAATTAATTCAGGTGTTTCAAAAGAGTTTTTCTTGAAAGAAATAAGTAAAATTGACGAGGTTTCTCTTTTCTATGAAATTAGTGTTGAGAGATTAAGTGGTTTCTCATTAAACTTTAACTAATGAACCAAATTAAAAAAACTAAAATTATTGCCACGTTAGGGCCTTCTACGGAGGAAAAAGAAATTATTGAAAAAATGATTCTTGAGGGAGTTGATGTTTTTAGAATTAATTTTTCTCATTCCAATTACAATAAAATTTCAAGTCAAATAGATAGTATTCGTTCGATTAGTGAAAAATTGGGAGTAAACACATCTATATTAGGAGATCTTCAAGGTCCTAAGTTGAGAATAGGTGAAGTTGCTAAAAATTCTATTATAAAAGAAGGAGATCATCTTATTTTGTGTTGTAAATCTCTATTTGAGAGTAATTCAAAAAAAATATATGTTAATTACAAAAATTTTGCTAGGGATGTTAAAATAGGTGAAAATATTTTGGTCGATGATGGAAAAATTATTTTTGAAGTCCTTGATACTGATAATAAAACTGAGGTAAAAGTTAAAACTATTCAAGGCGGTAAGTTAAAATCAAGAAAGGGAATAAATTTGCCTAATACAAAGATTTCACTACCCGCACTTACAGAAAAAGATATTGATGATGCTAAATTTTCTATTCAAAATAATTTTGATTGGATTGCGCTCTCATTTGTAAGAAATAGTAATGATCTTGATGAATTAAGATCTCTCATAGAAAAAAAATCTAATCACAAAATCCCGATAATTGCAAAAATTGAAAAACCTGAAGCAATAAAAAATATAAATGAAATTATTTCATCTTGTGATGGTCTAATGGTTGCTAGAGGTGACCTTGGCGTCGAAATTCCCCCTGCTGAAGTGCCATTGGTTCAAAAAGAAATAGTGTTAATTTCAAAAAAAGCAAGGAAACCCGTTATTATTGCTACTCAAATGATGGAAAACATGATTGATAATCTTTCTGCTACAAGGGCTGAGGTAAATGATGTGGCAAATTCTGTAATGGATGGTGCTGATGCTGTTATGCTGTCTGCTGAAACCTCTGTTGGTAGTTATCCCGTTGAAGTTATAAGGACAATGAGCTCTATAATCAAAAGTGTTGAAAATTCTGAATTGATAATTGTCCCTCAAAAGCCTCCAAAAAGAAGAGATGAAAGATTCGTAACCAAATCTGTTTGCTTTCACGCTGCACATTTAGCAAATGATGTTGAAGCAAAAGCTATCTGCACTCTTACAAATAGCGGTTATACGGCATTTCAAATTTCTGCATGGAGACCTAAATCTAATGTACTTGTCTTTACCTCAAATAGAAGGATTTTAAATCAACTTAATCTTTTATGGGGGGTGAAAGCATTTTTCTATGATAGCTTTGAAAGTACAGATAAAACTGTCGAACAAATAAATAAAATTGCTTCTGATAAAGGCTATGTTAATAAAGGAGATATATTAATTAATCTTACAGCAATGCCTATATCTGATAAAGGGAAAGTTAATACTCTTAGAATTTCATCAATTAAAAGCTAACTTTTTAAAATTCTAGTTTAAGTTGGGCATTAAAAGTTTCTTTTTTTTGTTTCAAATTCAGATTTGAGAGTGATATGCCTATTAATCTCACAGAATCAATAAGGATATCTTTATATAACAATTCTTTAGAATATTTTATGATTGTTTCCTTATCGTTTATATAATTTAACAAAGTTTTACTCCTTGTATGAGTTGAAAAATCGCTGAACTTTAACTTTATAGTAATTGTTCTACCTCCACAATTATACTTCTTCAATCGATTTTCAAGTTTAAGGGCTATTAGTTTTAATTTTTCCTCAAGATATATTTCACTTGTTAAATTCTTGCTAAAAGTTCTTTCAGCACCTAATGACTTCGGTGTATGATAAGGTTTAACTGGATCGTTATGGATCCCTCTCACCACATTAAAAAAATACTTACCAGCCTTACCAAAATTATCAGTCAAAAAATCAAGATTTTTTTTCTTTAAATCTGATCCCAAGAAAATTCCCATATTATACATTTTTGAGGAAGTCTTTTTACCAATTCCATGAAATTTTTTTATATCTAACTTATTAAGAAATTCTTCTGTTTCATTAATAGAAATTGTCTTTTGACCATTTGGTTTATTCCAATCACTTGCAATTTTGGCAAGGAATTTGTTTGACGAAATACCAGCAGATGCATTTAACCCTGTTATTTTTTTTATTTCTCTTCTTATTGCAGAAGCGATTTGAGTAGCTGATCCTTTTTTTGATTTTTTTGTGACATCTAAGTACGCTTCATCCAAGGATACAGGCTCAACTAATTCTGTGTGCTTATAAAAAACAGATCTTATTTTCATTGATATTTCTCTATATCTTTCAAATCTGGGAGAAATAAAAATTAAATCTGGACACATTTTTTTTGCTAAAGATCCACTCATAGCACTTCTTACTCCAAACTTACGGGCCTCATAACTGGCAGCTGCAACTACTCCTCTAGCTTGACCTCCTCCTACAGCAATTGGTTTACCTCTTAACAAAGGATTGTCTTTTTGCTCTATCGATGCATAAAAAGCATCCATATCTATATGGATTATTTTTCTTAAAACAATATCTTGATGATTATCATTCATAAAGTTTAAAAATAAAAAACAATCATCTAATTTTAATTTTATTCATTGTATTAAATTTATTCAAGATTTAATTCTATAAAATGTCAATTAAAATTGAAATAGAAAGAAAATTTTTAGTTTCTAATAGCAGTTATAAAAAAAAATATAACAGCAAAGAAAAAATAACACAGGCATACTTAAGTAAAGATCCTAAAAGATGTGTGCGAATAAGAATTAATGATAAAAAAGGCTGGATAACCATTAAAGGAGAATCAGATAAAAAAGGGGTTTCAAGAATAGAATGGGAAAGTGAAATACCATTTAAAACTGCAAAAAAATTACTGAGAATGTGCTTGCCTAAACCAATAACAAAAATAAGGTATAAAATTCCATTAAATAATAATATAACAATAGAGGTTGATGAATTTTTAGGCCATAATAAAGGATTGGTTTTAGCTGAAATTGAATTAATTTCAAAAGACCAGTCTTTTGATAAGCCAGATTGGCTTGGTAAAGAGGTTACAGGAATCAAAAAGTTTTATAACTCAATGATGTGAAAACGAAATAAAAGTTTTGTTAATTCTTATAAATTTCAATAGATAATTCTCCTTCAGAATTAATATGTGCTCTATACATGCCAGAAGTATTCATTTCCATTACTACATTTCCCTCCCTATCAATACCAATAACTCCTCCATCTCCACCTAACTTAGCAACCTTGTCATGTATTACTATTCTCGCAGCCTCTTCAATAGAATAATTCTTGTATTCCATTAAAGCAGAAATGTCATGACCAACTACATTTCTAATAAAAAATTCACCCCATCCAGTAGCAGATATTGCACATGTTGAATTATTTGCATATGTGCCTGCTCCAATAATTGGAACATCTCCTATCCTATTCCATTTCTTGTTTGCCATACCACCTGTTGAGGTTCCTGCTGAAAGATCTCCATGCTTATCAAGGGCTACAGCTCCAACAGTTCCATATCTTTGCATACTAATAAATTCTTTATCTGCCTGTCTTGTGCTTCTATTTGCAGAGGATTCTATATTTTTAATTTTATCTAAATCGTTTACTCTTCTTTCAGTGAAGAAATAACTTGGGTCAACTATTTCAAGATCTTTTTCTTTTGCAAATTTTTCTGCTCCTCTCGCAGATAATAAGACATGTGGAGACTCCTCCATTACTTTAATTGCAGCAGTTATCGGGTTTTTAATAGTTTTAACTGAGGCAACTGCACCCGCATTAAGATCTTTTCCATTCATAAAAGCTGCGTCTAATTCAATTGTTTTTTCTGCCGTTAAAACAGCTCCTTTACCTGCATTAAAAAGCGGGGAATTTTCCATAACTCTAATACTATGCTCTACTGCTTCCTGACTTGTCCCTCCCTCTTTAAGAATTTTATATCCTAAAGTAACTGATTCCTCTAATGCCTCCCGATATTGCTTTTCCTTTTCAGGTGTCATGTCCTTTCTGTTCATTGTCCCAGCACCCCCATGTATGACAATTCCATAATTCAAGTCTTTTTTTGAGTTAAGAGGAACGGATTCTGTACAACTGAAAAAAATTAATGTAAAGAAGCAAATAAGTTTGTTAATCATTTTTTAATTCAAATCTTATTTAAGATATAAAGATTATCACTTAAAATTAAAATATTTATAATAAAGTTTAAATAATTTATTTTTTAACCTTTCAATTGGGATTTCTCCATTTTCATATATTTGAGTATAACTAAAATCATGAAAATAAATAATTCGAAAATACTTTATGAGCTTAACCTTGAAAAACAAAATCCTGGATCATCAACAGGTAAAAACTGGTTTAGCTCAAGTTCACTTATAAATTCTACCTCTCCAATAAATAGTTCTAAAATTGGAAGTGTGACCGAAACTAATCAAAAGGATTATGAAAAAATTATTTTGGTTGCAAAAAAAGCATTTATTAATTTTAGAAAGATCCCTGCTCCAAAAAGAGGTGATTTAGTTCGTCAAATAGGTAATGCTTTTAGAGAAAAAAAAGAATCTTTGGCGAAATTAGTTTCGCTTGAAATGGGAAAATCTTTTCAGGAAGGCATGGGTGAAGTTCAGGAAATGATAGATATTTTTGATTTCGCTGTTGGTCTTTCAAGACAACTTGAAGGAGCTACCTTACATTCAGAGCGTCCTGAACACAGAATGTATGAACAATATCATCCGCTTGGAATAATCGGAATTATTTCTGCTTTTAATTTTCCTGTAGCAGTTTGGAGTTGGAATGTTGCTCTTGCTTGGATTTGTGGCAATGTGTGCATATGGAAACCCAGTGAAAAGACTCCTCTTTGCGGTATTGCTTGTCAAAAAATAGTCTCTGAAGTTTTACAAAAAAATAAAATGCCAGAAGGAGTTTCATGCCTTGTCAATGGAGATAAAAAAATTGGAACGCTTATTTCAAGAGATATCCGAATTCCTTTAGTGTCTGCAACAGGTTCAACTAAAATGGGTAGAGAAGTTGCAAAAATGGTTGGCTCCAGGTTAGGTAAGTCTCTTCTTGAGCTTGGTGGTAATAATGCAATAATAGTTACTCCTGATGCAGATATAAAACTATCAACTATTGCTATTGCTTTTGGTGCTGTAGGAACTTGTGGACAAAGATGTACGTCTACAAGAAGAGTTATAGTTCATGAAAAAATATATAATGAAGTCAAAAAGGCTTTAAAAAATTCATATTCACAAATAAGGATAGGTAATCCCTTAGATTCAAAAAACCACATGGGTCCTCTAATTGATAAAGAAGCTGTAAAAAATTATCTGGAAACATTATCTGAAATTGAAAATCAAGGAGGTAAATGGTTAATTAAAGGCGGTTTACTAAAAGAAGGGGAATATAAAAATGGTTTATATGTGAAACCTTGTATTGCTGAAATTGATCATAGGGCTCCTATTGTTCAAAAAGAAACTTTTGCTCCAATACTTTATCTTACTAAATATTCTGAATCAATACAAAATGCAATAGAAATTCAAAATGAAGTTTCTCAAGGTCTATCTTCCTCTATCATGACAGAAAATTTTAGAGAAGCACAAATTTTTCTTTCTCATTGGGGAAGTGATTGTGGTATTGCAAATGTTAATATTGGCACATCAGGGGCAGAAATAGGTGGAGCTTTTGGAGGAGAAAAAGATACTGGAGGGGGGAGAGAAAGCGGATCTGACTCTTGGAAAATTTATATGAGACGTCAAACTAACACCTTAAATTTTTCTGGGGAACTACCATTAGCCCAAGGAATCAAGTTTGATTTGTAGATCATCTAATCTAAAATTTCCCTTTGAACTGTTCTAAAAAACGAATGTCATTTTCAAAAAAGAGTCTGATATCATCTATTTGATAAAGCAGCATAGCTATACGTTCTATTCCTATTCCAAAAGCATAACCAGAAAATTTTTCAGGATCTATATTACAATTTGATAGAACATTTGGGTCAACCATACCACATCCCATAATTTCAAGCCATCCTGTTCCTTTGGTAATCCTATAATCTGTTTCGGACTCAAGTCCCCAAAAAATGTCTACCTCTGCACTAGGTTCTGTAAAGGGAAAATATGATGGTCGAAATCTAATTTTAGACTTCCCGAAAAGAGCCTTTGTAAAATATAGTATGATTTGCTTTAAACTAGAAAAAGAAACTTGATCATCAATATAGAGTCCTTCCACTTGGTGAAAAATACAGTGTGACCGGGAAGATATTGCTTCATTTCTATAAACTCTTCCAGGGGAAATTGTTCTTATTGGAGGAATGTTTTTCTCCATATAGCGAACTTGTACAGAAGAAGTATGAGTTCTAAGTAAAATATCAGGACTGGACTGAATAAAAAAGGTATCTTGCATGTCACGGGCAGGATGATTTTCTTCTAAATTAAGGGCTGTGAAATTATGCCAATCATCCTCAATTTCTGGTCCTTCAGAAATATTAAATCCAATTTGAGAAAAAATGTCAATTATTTTTGCAGTTACAATTGATATTGGATGACGAGATCCAGAATAAATAGGATATCCTGTTCTAGATAAGTCCTCTGAAATTTTAATTTGTTCAACTTGAAAATTTTGTGACTTTAACAATTTAACTTTTTTCAAAACCATGTCCTTCAAGATATTCAATGACCGACCAAATTCCCTCTTTTCCTTATCAGGAACTGATTTAAATTTGGTGAAAAGATCATTTAGAATTCCTTTTTTTCCAAGGTATTTTATTCTAAAACTTTCTATTTTATCAGCTGATGTTTCCTTAAATGATGAAACTTCTTCCCGATACTTATCTAAATCACTAATCATAAGCTAAATTAATATCCTACGGATATTTCTTAATTTCAAAAACAAAGATACATTCTTTATATAAATCAATAAATGTGCTTTTCAAAAAATGAATTATTTTAGCAATATGAACCTGGTAGATTTAATTTTATTATCATTGCTTTTTATTTTTTCTATCAACGGATTCAGAAAAGGTATCGTAATTGAGGTTGCATCCCTTTTGTCTTTTTTTATTGGAATTATAGGTGGAATTAAATTCTCCCAATTTGCTAGTGATATTATTAATTCCTTTTTTTCTTGGAATCCTACAGTTACTAAAATTATTGCATTTATTATCGTTTTTATAGTTTGTATTCGCATTACAACTTTAGCTGCAAAAATTATTACAAAAGCACTAAAGATAGCCCTTCTAGGCTTCATTAATAGAATTTTAGGTGCTTTATTTGGAGCGTTTAAAGGAGCGGTAATTTTAGGTTTTTTAATATTTTTATTTGGAAATTTTATTATTGAATACATCGCTACTGTTCCTGAAGAATATCTAAATAATTCAACTCTTTATGTGCCATTATTTGAATTTGGGGAAAAAATTTATTCTTTTGGAACTGGGATACCTTCTAATTATTCAAGTGAAAAAATTCTAGAATCAATTTAGATTTTTTATAATTACTTCTTTGGTCCATCCCTCTGCTCCATTAGCAATTTTTATTTTTTTCCATTCCTGCAAACTATCCATTAATTGAACTCTTGTTCCCTCATGAAGTGAAAACAAATTTTCAGATCTAAAATTAGGTTCAGCCCAAACCTCAATCTTTCTGTCAAAAATAATACCGAAAATTTCTTCTTTTTCAATTGATGATTTTAAAGATGATATTGAAAACGATAAAATTAGAAATAGTATAGATAATATGGTGAAAGAAAAATAAAACCTTTTGTTAGAAGGTTTTGAATTAAAAAGATATAATCCAAAGAAAATTGCAGTAAGCCATGAAAATAAAATTATAATAAAACCATATTGATTTAGTGAAAATAAGCCAAATAAAAATTCTCTGAATTTTAATAAATCGCTTTTAGGTAATGGATCAATTGAATCTATAGTCATATTGTTGGCAAAAGCAAGATTAATTTCTATATCCTCGTCTTTTAAATTAAATGACTTTGCTTTTTCAAAATAGTAAATACTTTCAGCAACATTATTTAACTTATAATGAGAATTTCCAAGGTTAAAATAAAGAGAAGAATCATGTTGACCTCCCAAAATTATTTTATTATATAATGTAATTGCTTCTTCATACGAACCATTATTGTAGGCATCATTTGCTTGTTGAAATATTCTGTTAATATCTTGAGAAGATAAGGTTGACGAACAATAAATTAATAAAATAAAAATATACCTCATAACTTTTTATCAATAGTAGCCATTATAGTTAATGCCTTGTCGAAATCGCTTTTCATTTTAACGTCTGTAGTTGGGGAAAATCTAGCTATTTCACAGTTTTTAATCACCTGCATAAATATATCTATTTCCTTCTCTGAAATCTTTTTACCCATTAAAACTTCTTTGATTTTTTCTTTAGTATAATCTAAATTTTTAATTTTTAATCTTGCTTTTAAATAATTATAAAGAGCTAATTCCAAAGAGTCGTAAAAATTATTCTTATCTCCTAATTTCTTATTTGCTTCTCCCAAAAATTTTCTGCTCAATTTATTTGCTTCACGCTGTCTTAAATTTTCTAAGTTGCTTGATTTTTTTATACTATTTCTCCATATCAGAAATATTGATAGTAATATGAGAAAGGGAGCAGCTATTAAAAGGAAAAAAACTTTACTACCCCAAAAAGATTTTTTAGATATTAATTCTAACTTGGGTTTTAATTTTATAAATCTAAAAGTTTCATCTTTATTCAAAATATTTTTTTGAGAAATAGCTTTTTGACTAGTAATAGCAGAGTTTGATGAAGAAACAGGTCCTTCATAAACATCAACACTGAGCGGTTGCGATTTTAAATCAAAATATCTTTCTAATTCTGGATCAAAATAAGAGAAGGATATTGGTGATAAAGGATATTTCCCTTTAAATTTAGGAACGATAGTATAATTATCCTCCGTTGATCCTTGCATGCCTTTAAGAATGATTTTTATTTTTTCATCTCGCTCAGGTTCATATACCTCCAGAGTATTTGGGACAACGATTTTTGGTAAATTGAAAAGTTTTAGATTGCCAAGACCTGAAACCTTAACTTTAATTTGAAAGGATTCTGATGCTTTAAGAGCATCTTTATTAACAGAGACATTAAAATCAAATTTTCCTACAGCTCCAGAAAAACTGGCTGGTTTCCCTAAATCCGGTAGATTTTTTACTCTAATGACTTTTTTTCCTGAGGAGATTGACCTTGAAGCTTGTTCATATACCCTATTACCAAAGAAATCAGTCCTTTTAGATGGTATATCTATCATCAAATTTAAAGTTAATGGATCTAAAATTAACTCACCTGTTTTTTGTGGATATAAAACAGTTTTCCTCCATACCACAACATTGTAGTCAATACCTTTGTAATTACCTCTATCAACCTTTAGTTGTGGGATTTTTATTTGGTGACTCCAAAAGTCCTTAAATTTTGGGCTTTCACTTTCGCGTGCATCAGAAATTTGAAGTGGAGATCTAAAATACAATTTGTATAAAACTGTAATCCCTTGATTCAAATACGGTTGATTATTTGAAATTTCGGTGACTAAATGTAAATTTTCGTCAATCAAATACTCAGGGCTATTTGGATCCCTCGGTTCATCAACGGCTTCAGAAACATTTATTTCTATTGGTATTGTCTTATATATTTCACCATCTATTTCAACTGAGGCTTGATCTATTTTCAAAAGACCTCTTTTTTGGGGCGATAAAAAATACGTGAAGGTTTTTGAAAAAGTTTTCTTTCCATTGACCCATGAGGTACTTACTGATTGATTCGGCCCTCCAATAACTATGAAATTTGAAAAATCTGGTGGGGTAAAATTATCACCATTTCTATTCATTGTAAAATCGATTCTTAATCGTTCATTTATTCCTAAACTGTTTTTACTAGCTTTAGCCTCAAAAGAAATATCTTGCGAGTAACCTACAGTAGGGAAAAATAAAAAAATGAAAAAATGAATTATTAAATATTTCATATACCCATTAAAATTAATCACCAATCTTTCTTACCTCTTACTGGAATACCTTTTATTTTTTTTGCATTAACCTTGTCCTGAACTTTCTTTTCTTGATTATTCATTGCTTCTAATAAATTCTTCATTTGTTGATTTGATAATCCGCCTTTTGATTTTGGAGAATCTTTGTTTGAATCAGAATCTTGATTTTTTTTAGGGTTTTTATCTTTTTTATTATCATCACCCTCATTTTTTGACTTTTTATCATCCTTTTTCTCCTTATCTTGATTTTCAGAATCCCCATCATCTTTTTTGTCATCATTTTCTTGATCGTTTTTCTTTTCCTCTTCTTTTTTTTGATCTTCTTTACTCTCGTTATCTTTCTGCTTTTGCTTTTCTTTTTCTAATAATTCCTTAGCTAATGCGTAATTATATCTTGTTTTATCATCAGTAGAATCATTCCTTAATGCGTTTTTATAAGCCTCAATTGCCTTGACATATTCTTTCTGCTGCATATACACATTACCCATATTGTGAAATGCTTTATGCTTTTGAAATTTATTGTCTGTTTCCTTTTGTGTCTGAAAAAATCTCTGAGCTGCTTCATCAAAATCTTTTTCTTTATAATGTGTATTGCCTAAGTTATAAAGTGCTTTTAAATTATTAGGCTCTGATGAAATTGCTTTTCTGTATGACATTTCTGCTTCATCAAAAACTTTCTTTTTAGAAAACTTATTCCCATTATAAGTATAGTTATTAGAATCTCTTTCCTGAGATATAACCTGAGTTAAAAAAAGAATAAAAAATAGACAAGTATAATTTCTAAACATCTGTATTATTTTTCATTAAATAGGTTAATTTTTTGAACCCATCTAGTTTTTGTTTCAAAGATAAAAACCTCTAGTAAAAGTAAAACGAATGCAATCAAAAGAAAAATCTGAAATTGGTCCTTATAACTAACAAATTTTTTCGCCTCAAATTCTTTTTTATCCATTTCTTTTAAAGTCTGCTCAACAAAATCTAAAACTAAATCAGTGTCATTCCCATCATAATAAGCCCCATTACTAACCTCTGATATAACTTTAAGAATATCTGGATTCTTTTTTGTTATAACCACATTCCCTTCTAGATCTTTTTTATAAGTTTCAACTATTCCATTTCTTTTAATTGGTATGGGAGCTCCTGATTCTGTACCAACACCAAAGGTGAAAATCTTTACTCCAAATTCATTTGCTCTCATAGCAGCTTTTTCTGCCTCATCTGAATGATCTTCTCCATCAGAAATTAAAAAAACAACTCGATTAGTTTGATCTTGATCGTTAAAATAAGTTCTGGAAAGATCCAAAGCTGAATCCACAGCAGTCCCCTGAGAAGATAACATATCGGTGTTAAGGGATTGTAAAAACATTTTTGCTGCTCCATAATCAGTAGTGATAGGAAGTTGCGGAATAGCTTGAGCAGCATAGGCTATTATACCAACTCTATCGCTAACAAGCTGATTAATTATAGCTGAAACCAAACGTTTTGATTTTTCTAAACGATTTGGAGCAATATCTTCTGCTAGCATACTTTTTGATACATCAACTACAAAAACAATATCAACCCCCTCTCTTTTAACTGTTTCTAATTCAGTTCCAATCTTAGGGTTTACAAGACCAAAAATTAAAAACAAAATACATAAGGTTAAAATTAAGAGCTTAAGAAAAGATTTAAAAAAGGACCTATTTGGGCTAAGTCTTTCCATTAGTGTTTTATCAGCAAAAATTGACTGTGTTTTTATTTTCCATCTATAAACTAATAGATAACCTAACCAAATTATTGGTAAAAGTGTAAGGAAATAAAAATAAATTGGCTCGTCTATTTGATACATAGCTATACAAAACTTTTAAGAAAAGTACTTTTAAGAAACCATTCTAGAAATATAAACCCAATAGCTAAAAAAATTAATTTTCTATATTTTTCATCATAATTATAGTACTTAAACTCTTGAATTTTCGTTTTTTCCAACTTGTTTATTTCTTGATAAATCTCTTGTAACTTTTTATTGTCCGTTGCCCTAAAATAAAGTCCTCCTGTACTATTAGCAATAGTTTTCAGTAATTCCTCATCAATTTCAACCTTTGTGATTCCATATTTAAATTTACCATTGGGTAAAATACCAACTGGAGCCCTGGCATTTCCATTACTCCCTAAGCCAATGGTATAAGTCTTAATTCCATATTCGACAGCTAATTCAGTTGCAATTTTAGGATCAATAAATCCTGAATTATTAACTCCATCTGTTAGTAAAATAATGACTTTACTCTTTGCTGGACTATCTTTTAATCTATTTACAGAAGTGGCAAGTCCCATGCCTATAGCAGTTCCATCATCAATAATTTTTTGATAAGTTATTTCTCCTAATGATTTTTTCACAATCCCTCTGTCACTAGTAATAGGAGTTTTTGTATAGCTTTCACCAGCATAAACAACTAAACCTATTCGATCACTAATTCTATCATCAATAAAAGCAGATGCAACTCTTTTTAGGGAACTTAACCTGTTTGGTTTTAGATCTTGTGCCAACATGCTCGAAGAAATATCAATAGCCATTACTATATCTATCCCCTTATTTGTTTTTGTCCTTGTTGAAACATCAACTGATTGCGGTCTTGCAATAGCTAAGACAATAAGAATAAGAGCTAAAACTCTAAATACAGAAGGTAAAAATCTTAAATTTTTTAAAAATAAGTTTGATTTACCCTTAAACCCTTTGGTAGAAGAAATTTTAAGTAGGGCTTGAGATTTATTAGAAGTAAAAAAATACCAAATAATTATTATTGGAAAAAATAATAATAGCCATAGAAAAATTGGGTCTTTAAAAAATATATCTTCTGTCATTTTAAAGTTCTTTAATCAGTTCGAGGTTATTAACTATCCTGTTCTCAATTTCTATAGCATAGCGATCATCTTTTGCATAAAGTATAGATAGAATAATAGATTTAGATTTAAAATCAAATACATATGAACTATAATTAAACCTACCCTTTTCACCTTGATCGTCAAGAGGGTAATCTAATGTGCCAAAAAACTTTATTGCAGGAATTCCTGAAAAAGTTTTAACCTCTTCTTTTTTTGAGAAAATATTGGCAGCTCCTCTAAGATTAAATTCATCTATAATTAATTGAATTAATTCCTGAATTTCTTTTTCACCCTCATCAACTTGAGATTTATTATTAGATGATTGATCATCTTTATTGTTGATTTCTGATTTTTTATTTTTAAAAATTAAATCTATGTAAAAGGGTATATCGAAATTGCCAAAAGAAAAGCTTTGAATTTGATCATCACTTCTTTTTATTCTCTTGAGTACATCTGGAGTAACTAATTTTACTGGAGGATTACCATACTGACTTGTAACCCATACAGCATTTTTTAATTTGATAGTAGGATTTCCTATAATTGTATCAATAACAGGATAAAACCCATAAATACTAACTGCTAAAAAAAATGAGAATACTATTAAACTTATAAAAGATAAAACTCCTATATATATATTTTTTTTTCTCCTCTTTTTTATTTGTAACAATTTATATTTTTCTTGTTCTCTTAATTCCTCTTCTGATAGCTCAGGCAGGACTTCATTTGTCTCAATAACTAACTCCTCAGCAAAAGATCTATCTCTATATAAAAGGTTTTTCTCGGGAATAGACTTTGCAAATTTTACAAGATCTGCTGTTTTAAGAACATTCTTTAAATTATTTAAGGTTTGTGTTTTTAAATCTAAAACTCCTTGAGTTTTTAATATTTCTAACTTTAGCAGTAATTGATCTGAAGTGCTTTCAAGAGCAGAAACCTTGGCATCCTCCTCTAAATACCTTCTAACTATTCCTGTTAAAGAAGAATAATATTCTTTATAATCTTGATCTTTTTGCAACACAAAAGATTCTAACTCTTTCAATTCTTTAATTGCTCTTTCAAATGGGGGGGCACTATTCAAAGAATTAGCTTCCATTTTATTTTTAAAAAACAAGAAATAAATTAGACCGATTAAAAAAACACTTATTAAAATTATAATTAAGGTCCATTTAATTAAATCAAAATAATTCTTTTTAACCTCTTCGATTGGTTTAATATCATACAAAGGTTGCTTTAAAGTGTCAACTGATACATTTTTAACCTTAATTAATATTGAATCCAAAATTTTTAATGTACCATTTAAAAAAAGTTTTTGATTTGGCAACCAATAATTACCAGAGTCAAAATGAATAAGTGAATATTTTTTAGTGAAAAGATAATCCAATTTACTTTCCATTGTATCTAAAGGATACTCTTCTAATATTTCAAATGGGAGGAAAAATGGTTTTTCTGAAAATTTTATATCAACAAGGGTATCAGATTTAATTTTTATGTAATAATCAATTTTTTCACCAATCATTATGCTAGTTGAATCTATAAACACCTCTATAGTTTCATCATTCTGGCTATATAAGTGAATTGAAGAAAAAAATAAGGCAATTAATAACGTAATTTGTTTTTTTATCACTTCCCTCTAGATTTAAAATAACTTAAGAGTTTTTTCACATAACTTTCATCCAAACGACAGCTTAATGCCCCTGCTCCATTTTTTTTAAATAGCTCCTCAAATAGATTTGTATATTCCTGATAATATAAAGAATACGATTCCCTTACTTTTGAAATTTGTGTATTAATCCAATTTACTCTACCTGATTCACTATCAAGCATAGGAACAAAACCAAGATTTGGTATTTGCTCTTCTCTTCTATCAAAAACCCTAATACCAGTTAAATCATGTTTCTTTGCTGCTATTTTTAGAGTTTTTTCATAATCAGAGGATATAAAATCTGACATCAAAAATGCTATTGCTTTTTTCTTTAGTACTCCAGAAAAAAATTCAAGTGCTTTATTAATATTAGTTTTTTTACTTCTAGGTTTAAATTCTAAAAGTTCCCTAATAATCCTTAGAATATGAAATCTCCCTTTTTTAGGAGGAATGTATAATTCTATTTCATCTGTGAATAAAATTAGACCAACCTTATCATTATTTTTCAAAGCTGAAAATGAAAGTGTTGCAGCGATTTCAGTTAAAATTTCTCTCTTGAACTGATTTTGGGTCCCAAAAAATTCTGATCCACTAATATCAATCAATAGCATTAAAGTAAGTTCTCTTTCTTCTTCAAAAACTTTTATAAAAGGTTCATTATAACGTGCAGTAACATTCCAATCAATATTTCTTATATCATCTCCATATTGATACTGCCTGACCTCACTAAAAGTCATTCCTCTACCTTTAAAAGCGCTATGATATTCGCCTCCAAAAATATTATCACTGAGACGTCGAGTTTTTATCTCCATTTTTCGAACTTTTTTTAAAAGCTCTTTTGTTTCCATATTTTAAACTATGATTAAAAAGAGTATTTAGATTAACCCTTATGGTACTTCAACTTGATTTATTATCTTACTTAAAAGATCCTCAGTAGAAACATTTTCAGCTTCAGCTTCATATGTAAGACCTATCCGATGCCTTAAGACATCATAAATAACTGATCTAACATCCTCAGGAATAACATATCCCCTATGTTGAAGAAAAGCATAACACTTTGAAGCAATAGCAAGGTTTATACTGCCCCTTGGAGAAGCTCCAAAACTTATCAGTGGTTTTATACTGTCCAAAGAATAGTTTTCAGGGAATCTAGTAGCAAAAACAAGATCTAAAATGTACTTCTCTATTTTTTCATCCATATAAATTTCGCTAATAAGATTTTGTGCTGTTGCAATTTGCTTAGTACTAACAATACTTTTCACTTTTTCCTTAGAATTAGTCAAATTTGATTTTATAATTAACTGTTCCTCATCAATTTTAGGATAATCAATTACAACTTTTAGCATAAATCTATCTATCTGAGCCTCTGGCAATGGATAGGTCCCTTCTTGTTCTACAGGATTTTGAGTTGCCATAACCAAAAATGGTGAAGGAAGATTGAAAGTATTATCTCCTATGGTAACTTGTTTTTCTTGCATAGCTTCAAGTAATGCTGATTGAACTTTAGCTGGAGCTCTGTTAATTTCATCAGCAAGAATAAAATTTGCAAAAACAGGGCCCTTTTTAATTGAAAAATCATTCTCTTTTATATTATAAATCATGGTTCCAACAACGTCTGCAGGAAGCAAGTCAGGAGTAAATTGAATTCTGCTAAAACTACCTTTCACAGATTGACTAAGAGTGTTTATTGCCAATGTTTTCGCTAATCCAGGAACCCCTTCTAATAAAATATGCCCTTTCCCTAACAGGCCAATTAGTAATCTATCTATCATTCCCTTTTGTCCAATAATTACTTTGCTGATTTCCATCGTCAATAAGTCTATAAATGAACTCTCTTTTTCTATTTTTTTATTTATAGAATCAATGTTTGCTTTTTTTGTCATTTTAATTTTATTAGCTTCTTGTTAAAAAGGAAAGCAAAATTGAAAAATATTTTTATTCCCTTCTGTTAAGATTTGGTTAAAAAATAACGGAATTAATCTTTAGTTTTTTTAATAATTTCTAATTTAAGAGTTAATTTTGAATAGTATGCCAAAGATTTCAAATATAATTTCAGGGACAATGGGATGGGGTTCATGGGGTCATAACCTTAATCTTAAGGAAATGGAAAACTTAATTAAAACGTGTTACGAATTAGGAATAAATACATTTGATCATGCAGACATATATGGAGGATATACAACTGAAGGCGATTTTGGTAAAGCCTTTTTAAACTCAGGAATAAATAGAAGTGATGTTTTTTTTATCTCAAAATGTGGAATACAATATCCAAGTGAAAAAAGAAAACTTGCTCTAAAGTATTATGATTATTCAAAAGAATATATTATCAAATCTGTAGAAACTTCTATAAAATATTTAAATGCAGGCTATCTAGATCTGATATTACTTCACAGACCGAGTCCATTGATGAATGTAAATGAAATTGCTTCAGCAATAGATCATCTAAAAAATCAAGGTAAAATAAAAGCTTTTGGAGTATCAAATTTTGAATTTTCGCAAATTGAACTGTTAAAAAGTAATTGTGAAATTGAATTGAACCAAATTGAGTTTTCACTAACAAATAATAAATCTGCCTTTAATGGATTATTTGATTATTTGTTAACAAATAAAATAAAAGCAATGGCATGGTCACCGCTTGGAACCTATTTTAAATCAAAGGATGAGAAATCAAAGAGAATAAAGAACGTACTTAAGCCACTTATGGAAAAATACGACGCTTCAGAAGATCAGTTGTTATTATCTTGGATAATGAATCATCCCTTAAAAATATCCCCAGTTATTGGTACAACAAATAAAGAACGAATTAAAGCTGCTATTGAGTCTTTAAATATAAATATGGAAAAATCAGATTGGTTTTCACTATTAGTTGCAAGCCAAGGACATAAAGTTCCCTAAAATAAAATTTGTCATGAAAAATAAAACTGTTTTAATAACAGGCGCAAGTAGTGGAATTGGTTGGGAAACGGCTAAAATATTTTCAAATTCTGGCGCTAAAGTAATTTTATGCGGAAGAAGGAAAAATAAACTCCTTGATCTTCAAAAAGAAATTTCAAATCCCTCTCACATCCTTGTGTTTGATGTTAGAAATAGAAAAAATGTTGTGAAAGAAATTCAGTCAATCCCTAATCAATTTTCAAAAATTGATATTTTAATTAATAATGCCGGTAATGCCCACGGCCTTGATAATTCTACTGAAGCTAGCCTTGATGATTGGGATCTAATGATAGATACTAACTTAAAAGGCCTTATGTATGTTACCAAAGCGGTTTTACCTCTAATGATATCAAGGGGAGAGGGTCACATAATAAATGTTGGCTCAATTGCAGGAAAGGAAGTTTATCCTAAAGGAAATGTATATTGTGCTAGTAAATTTGGTGTAAATGCTTTCAACACTGGCTTAAGAATAGATCTAAACAAAACAGGTATTAAAGTTGGAATTATTAATCCTGGTAAAGTCAAAACGGAATTTTCAAATGTTAGGTTTAAAGGTGACTCCCCTAGGGCTGAAAAAGTTTATGAAGGATTAAAAGTTCTTTCTGCAGAGGATGTTGCAAATACAATTTTTTACATGGCTAATGTCCCTGATCATGTAAATATTTCTGATCTTGAAATTCTTCCTAGTTCTGAAGCTAATACCTATGTGTTTAACAGAAAATTATAGGTTTTTATAAGTTTTAGAAAATTTTTTAATCTTATTAAAAATTTTAGTTTTTAACCTCTCTATATTTTTGTTCATTTTTGCAGAAATAAAAATAGCTCCTTTATTTTTTGAATTCATCCAAGTTTGTTCCCATTCTGATATAGAGTAATTTTTTTTAGATCTAGATTCTATTAATTCAGTCTCATCCCATGGTTCAGGTTGATAAGCATCAATTTTATTAAAAACAATAATTATAGGCTTTTTAATACTATTTATTTCTTTTAAAATTTTATTAACTGAATCCATTTGTTCTTCAAAATTGGGATGTGAAATATCTACAATATGAATAAGTAGATCAGATTCTCTGATCTCATCTAATGTGCTTTTAAATGATTCCACTAGCTGTGTAGGTAACTTTCTAATAAACCCAACAGTATCGGAAAGTAAAAATGGAAAATTATTGATTACAACTTTTCTTACTGTGGTATCTAGCGTTGCAAATAACTTATCCTCAGAAAAAACATCGCTTTTTGAAAGAACATTCATCAATGTTGATTTTCCAACATTTGTGTAACCAACTAAGGCCGCTCTTGGAATTCCCTTTCGATTACTTCTCTGAGTATTCATTTGTTTATCTATAGTGGCTAATTTTTTTTTAAGTAGTGAAATTTTATCTCTAACAATTCTTCTATCAGTTTCAATTTCTCTTTCGCCAGGTCCTCTCATCCCAATGCCACCTCGTTGTCTTTCCAAGTGAGTCCATAGCCCTTTCAATCTTGGTAAAAGATATTGATATTGTGCAAGCTGAACTTGATTTCTTGCATAACTTGTTTTAGCACGCTGTGCAAAAATATCAAGGATTAAGCCTGTCCGATCAAGTATTTTGCATTTTAAAATTTTTTCTATGTTTGTCTGTTGCCCTGGAGTTAATTCATCATCAAAAATAACAGTTGCAACATCATTATTGAAAACATAATTCTCGATTTGTTTCATTTTGCCTGGCCCGACAAATGTTTTTGGATTGGGAAAAGAAACCTTTTGAATAAAAGATTTTACAACATTTCCACCCGCAGTATATACAAGAAAGGAGAGCTCCTCTAGATATTCCCTTAATTTATCTTCGTCTTGAATTTTTGTAATTACGCCTATCAAAACGGCCTTTTCTACATCTAAAGCCTTTTTTTCAATCATTTAAATTATTCCAGACTTTTAATTCAAATTTTTTTCCGTCAAAAACACCATAAGTATAACTTTTAAACCAATCTCCTAGATTAATATAGTTTGCTTTTTCATTTAAGGGAATTTCAATAGGAATATGTCTATGCCCAAAAATCAAGTAATCAAAATGTTCCTCTTTTAATTTAACTTTACTAAAAACCACTAAGGGCTCTTTTTCCTCTCCTAAAAACTCAACATTTTTATCTCCAGAAATTAATTTGTTTTTTTGTGAAAGATATTTACCTAAACTCATACCAATATCAGGATGAATCCAACTAAAAATCCACTTTGAAAGAGGGTTAATAAAAACTTTTTTCATTAGTTTATATCCATGATCTCCTGGACCGAGTCCATCACCATGTGCTAAAAAAAACTTACTTTCATTAATTTGTATTCTATAAGGTTTATGGTGAACTTCTATTCCAAGTTCTTTTTGAAAATAATCTCTCATCCAAAGATCATGATTGCCTACAAAAAAATTTATTTTTATCCCCGAATCAGATATTTCAGCTAATTTGCCTAAGACTCTTGTGAATCCCTTTGGAACAACCGCTTTATATTCAAACCAAAAATCAAAAAGATCACCAAGAAGAAATATTGAAGAAGCATCTTTCTTTATGAAATCAAGCCAATTAACAAACTTTTTTTCTCTTACTCTACTAATATCATTAGATGGAGCTCCCAAATGATTATCTGACGCAAAGTATATCTTTTTTTTATTCTGAAGTTTCATCTTTTAATATTGAAAAAAAATTATTTTAATGCCTGATCAATATCTTCTATTAAATCTTCAATATCCTCTATACCAACACTAAATCTTATTAAGGAATCAATAACTCCAGAAATTTCTCTATCTTTTTTGGGAATAGATGCATGAGTCATAGATGCAGGATGCCCAACTAAACTTTCAACTCCGCCTAATGACTCAGCAAGAGTAAAAATTTTTAATTTTTTGATAATTTTCAGAGCAGTTTTATAACTTGAATCTTTAGGAATAAAAGAAATCATTGCTCCGAAATCTTTCATTTGAGACTTTGCTATTTCATGATTTGGATGACTTTTAAAGCCAGGCCAATAAACTCTCTTTATTGCTGAATGAGATGATAAAAATTCAGCTATTCCTTTAGCATTTTCGCAATGCCTTTGCATACGAACATGCAGAGTTTTGATTCCTCTCAAGGTCAAATAACTATCCATTGGACCTGGGACAGCACCGCTAGCATTTTGAATAAAAGCAAGCTTTTCTGAAAGATCAGAGTCATTTACAACCAAAGCCCCTAAAATAACATCGCTATGACCGGAAAGATATTTTGTTGCCGAGTGCATTACTATATCAGCACCCAAAACTAATGGCTGTTGAAGAAAGGGACTCGAAAAAGTATTATCAACAGCAACCAAAATTTCTCTGTCTCTTGCATAGCTTACAACCGATTTAATATCAACTATATTCATCATAGGATTGGTTGGGGATTCAATCCAGATAAGTTTAGTTTTTTCATTCACTAAATCAAAAATATTTTCTGCATTTTTCATGTCAACAAAATGAAATTTCAATCCTAAATTTTTAAATATTTTATCAAACAGTCTATAAGATCCTCCATATAGGTCATTTGTAGATATAATTTCATCCCCAGGATTAAAGAGTTTCATCACAGCATCAATTGCTGATAGACCAGAAGAAAATGCAAATCCAAAATTCCCTTGCTCTATTTCAGCCAAAGATTTTTCTAGGGCTGTTCTTGTTGGATTATGAGTTCTACTATACTCATAACCTTTGTGATCTCCTGGAGATTTTTGAGCATAGGTAGAAGTTTGATAAATTGGAGGCATAACGGCTCCAAATGCAGGATCAGGACTTTGGCCTCCATGAATTACAGAACTGTTAAACCTTAATTTTTTTTTCACCTATGAACTCTGAATATACAAATGTATTGGATTTTATAACATTTGATATTTATTTAAATAAAAATCATTTTATTTGCGGGATCATTTTATTAAGATGAATACTAGATTTTTAGCCTTATTGGCTGCTTTTGGAGCAACATTGATTTATGGAATAAATCATACAGTTGCGAAAGAAGTGATGCCAGATTACGTTGGCGCATTTGGCTTTATCTTTCTAAGATTAGCTAGTGCAACAATTTTTTTATGGTTTATCAGTATTTTTTTACCAAGAGAGAAAATTGCAAAAGAAGATTTCCTTAGAATGTTTTTTGCTTCTATTTTAGGAATGTGTATTAATATGAATGCATTCTTCAAGGGATTAGAACTATCTACCCCTATTAATAGTGGAATCATTATAACACTTTCCCCAATATTAATCTTAATTCTTTCTTCAATTTTTTTAAGAGAAAAAATAAATACACTTAAAATTCTTGGAATTACACTTGGTTTTAGCGGTGCTATTTTATTAATAGTTTTTGGGGTTAAAAGCATGCCTAATGCACCAAACATAACATTAGGTAACATTCTTTTTCTTATAAACTCTACAAGTTATGCTGGTTATATTATTGTTATAAAGCCCATAACAAATAAATATCATCCAATTACCTTATTAAAATGGCTGTTCATTATTGGATTTGTTTTATCTCTTCCAATAACAATAAAACAATTCAATGATATAAGCTGGATTTCATTAACTCCAAATATAATTTGGAGAATACTTTTTGTAATTATAGGAACAACTTTCATGACCTATTTATTAAATATTTATGCTCTGAAAAATCTACCAGCTGCTACCGTTGGAGCATTTATCTACTTGCAACCATTAATTACAATTTCATATGCAGTTTTAACCGGTAATGATAATCTTGATGTGGTAAAATTAGGAGGTTGTTTGATGATTTTGTTAGGAGTTTATTTAGTTTCTAAAAACCCTGCTTCCATCAAAACTAACAGAAGTGAAAGTTGAATTGATCTATATCCCCTATCATTATACCACCACTCAGCTAATGAATGAACATTTCCTCCTTTGCCACCTCTCCCAATTGTTACAGAAGGTATGCCAAGAGAGATAGGAATATTTGAATTGGTTGATCCACGAGTCAGTCTAGGAGTTACTCCAAAATGCTTGGTCACAGCCATTGCTCTTTGAACTAATGGTAAAGAGGGAGATAATTCTCCAGAAGGGCGATTACCAATTTTATCTATAACATAAGTTAAATTACCCCCCATTCTCTTTCTACTATTTTGATCATCTAAAGCTTCTTTAACAGAATTTTCAAGAATTTTCTCCATCTCATCAAGTCTGTTTGGATCTACAGATCTTATATCAACTTCCATAATTGATTCAAAAGGAATAGAATTAATTGAGGTCCCTCCTTTTATGATTCCAATATTGTAACTAGTTTTTGGACCTATAGAGGTATAGTTGTCAGCTGAATTAACAAATAATTGAATTGCTTTTCCCAAAGCATGATGTGGATTAACTAGACCGAATGAGCCCCAAGAATGTCCTCCAGGTCCCATAAAGGTAACTCTGTAACGATAAGATCCAAGTCCTTTATTGTTAACCCTACCAATACTGCCGCCATCTATTGAAATCCAAGAATCAATCTTAGATGCTCCCTTTCTAAAAAGGTGCTTTACGCCCCTTAAATCTCCTAATCCTTCTTCTCCTACCGATCCAATAAATAATAAGTTATCCCTAAGAGCTATATCATTATTTCTGATAGTTTTAAGAATTGTAAGTAACATACTTAACCCCCTTGAATCATCTGCGATCCCTGGAGCATAAAGAGTGTCATTTTTAATTCTGACCTTAACATCTGTGCCCTCAGGAAAAACCGTATCCAAATGAGCATCAATTCCAACTGTTCTAGTTCCTTCTTGACCCTTTAAAAGCCCGTTCACATTACCCTCTAAATCAATCCAAACAGAATCAATTCCTATTTCTTCAATCATATTTTTAAATGTAATAGCCCTATTTTGCTCTTTAAAAGGAGGCGCTTCTATCTCAGTTAATTTTATCAGATTTTCATATGTAAAAGGTTCTTGCTGTATAATATATTCAAATGACTTTTTAACCTTTTTGTTTTTTAGAACTGCTTTTATTTCTTTAAAATATTTCTTTTCAATCTCATTCTCTTGACAAAAAGAAAATGAAAAAGAAAAAAGAATTAAGTAGATAATATATTTCATTTTTAATAAGCTAAAATTACAACTCAATATATTAAATTTGCATCAAATCTAAAACATGAAATTTTTATATCCATTTATTTTCATTTTACCATTACTTTTTTTTAGCTGTCAAAACACAAATGAAAAAAAAGAACCTGAAATGAAATTATCAGCTAAGGAGCAAATAACCTTAGAAAAAGAAATAAATATTATTTTAAATTCTGATGATTTAATGAGATTTGATAAAAATATTTTATTAGTTCAGTCTGGTCAAAAAATTACGTTAACCCTCAATCACATTGGGAAAATGGATAAATCGATAATGGGTCACAATTTTGTCTTATTAAAAAAAGATGTTGATGTAATAGCATTTGCTGAAAAAGCTGTTTTAGCAAAAAACAATGAATACATACCAGAAGGTGACGAAGTAATAGTTTACACAAAACTTCTTGGCGGAGGCGAAAGCGACACAATAACTTTTGATGCGCCTGAAAAAGGTTACTATACTTATTTGTGTACTTTCCCTGGGCATTGGGGTTTAATGAAAGGTAAACTTGTTGTTAAATAGACCAAGATTTTCCTCCAGTAGCTTCTATCAAATCAACACATCCTTTCTGTTGTCCAGGAACGGGATCATAAGCTAATACTTTTTCTCCTATATATTCACTGTTTCTAAATCCCCATATAGATAGTTGACGAAGACCATCTAAAAAAATATATGAATTTATATCTTTTGATAAAGGTTTGGCAGCTTCTCCTTTGTTTAACTTTTTAGTATAATCATTATAAGATTTCTGCCACTTTTGTCTTTCTTTTTTATCAGTCTTTAAAAGTCTTGAAAGTTGATTTTCATAGTCAGAAGTGGTGGTTTTTTTTAAATCTTTTTGGGTAGTTTTTTCAAGAAGCATTTCAGAAAATTCCTTCATCAAAAATTTTATGTTTTTCTGTTCCGTTGATCCTAACATTAATTGATAATGAGCATCAATAAATCTTGTTAGGTTTAATTCTTTTGCTCCTGGAATTTCAGTCATGGGAATAAAAATATCAGTTATTTTTTCAGTCATATCATACTCTTGCAATGAAAGAAATTTTGGTTGCCACCCTTCCTGTTTAAAATCACATCCATTAAGAACACTTAAAAGTGAAGGTGTAAGCGTAACAGCTCCAAAAGAAAAACCAATTTTTTTTATAACCTCTCGTCTCTTCATATAAAAATTTTTAAATATTCATCTTTTTTAACTCTTCAACCGCATGATTTGCAGCTCTTGCAGTCAAAGCCATATAGGTAATTGAAGGGTTTTGATTTGCAGCAGAAGTCATACATGCCCCATCAGTAACATAAACGTTTTTGACATGATGTAACCTATTGTTGCCATCTAAAACAGATGTTTTAGGATCTCTCCCCATTCTTGCCGTACCCATCTCATGAATGCCAATTCCAAAACCATATTCTCTCTCTGTAGCTGTTATATTTTTAAATCCTGCTGACTCTAGCATATCATAGGCCTGTTGTTTCATATCTTTTCTCATGTTTAGCTCATTTTCTTTTATTTCAGCATCAAATGTAATGGTGGGAAGTCCCCATTGATCCTTTTTTTCATAATCCAAAAACATTTTATTTTCATGATATGGTAAGATTTCACCAAAACCATTTAACCCTATACTCCAATCACCAGGTTCAAGTATTGCCTTTTTAAAATCTTTCCCGTAAGCTGTCTCCTCCTTAACTATATCTGACCATCCGGATCTTCCGCCACCTCCTTGATATCCATATCCTCTAACAAAATCTTTCTGATTAGTATTCCCGCCAATGTTTCTAAACCTTGGAACATAAATTCCATTTGGACGCCTGCCTGAATAGTACCGGTCTTTAAATCCATCAAATGATGCTCTTGCGCCAACTTTAAAATGATGATCCATTATGTTGTGTCCTAATTCTCCACAATCATTACCCATGCCATTAGGAAATCTCTCTGATTTTGATTGCATTAATATTGAGGTGGAAGGTATCGCCGAAGCACAAAGAAACACAACCTTAGCTTTAAACTCAATAACTTCTTTAGTCTCTGAATCTATTACACTTACACCAGTTGCTAGTCCTTTATCTTTATCATAAAGAACTTGATGGACAATTGAATTTGGTCTCAAAGTCATATTACCAGTATCTTCTGCAGCAGGTAAAGTAGATGAATTACTGCTAAAATATGATCCAAAAGGGCATCCTCTACGACATCTATTACGATACTGACAGCTAACCCTACCCATTCCTGGTTTTGTACCCTCAGTTATGTGAGCTACTCTTCCAATTGTAAGTAACCTGTCGGTATAATTCTTACTAATTGATTTTTTCAATTTATCCTCAACACAGTTTAGTTCCATTGGCTTTAAAAACTGTCCGTCAGGGAGTTGAGGTAGTCGAAGTTTTTCTCCACTAACGCCTATGTATTTTTCAACATAATCATACCAAGGAGATATATCTTTATATCGAATAGGCCAGTCTACTGCAATTCCTTCTTTCCCATTTGCTTCAAAATCAAAATCACTCCATCGATAAACTTGTCTCCCCCAGGTTAAAGATCTTCTTCCAACATGATAACCACGTATCCAATCGAACTGTTTAATTTCATTATATGGATGTTTAAGATCATCTACAAATAAATGCTTGGTAGCCTCTGAGTTAACATATCCAGTTCGACTTTGTTTTGGTTGACGTTTTCTTATTTGTTGCGTAATTCGATCTCCTACTTCATAGTCCCAATGATCATCATTCATTGTCTTGTAGTCTTCGATATGCTTTAGCATCTGTCCTCTCTCTAAAACCAATGTTTTTAGGCCTTTTTCAGAGAGTTCCTTAGCTGCCCATCCACCACTAATACCAGTTCCAACAACTATCGCGTCATACTTAGTTTTCATTTTAGGTTTGTTTATCTCCTAAATATAGGAATATTAAAGTGATTCGAAATTAGCTCTAAAAATATTTAGAACCAAAAAAATATTTCCATTATTACATAATAGGAACTAAAAACAAGTATAACTATATAAAAATATCAAGGTTTTATTAAATTCATAATTATTTAAAATTTTAGTGTATTTTAACATAAAAATAAAAATAGATGAAAAGAAAAAACTTCCTGTCAATTCTTGGGATGGCAAGCCTAGGAACTTCCATTGGTGCTTTTGCATCTGACAAGTATATTTTTAAAGATTCTCCGTTTTTTAAATTATCTCTAGCGCAGTGGTCCCTTCATAATACTATTAGAGGAGGTAAAATGTCTCCATATGATTTTGGAAAATTTGCAAAAAAACATGGATTTGAAGGATTAGAATATGTTAATACGCTTTACAAAGATGTAATGGAAAGTAAAGAAAAGTCAAAGACTATTAAATCATTTATCAAAAAAAATAATCAGATTGTAAATAATCTTGATTTAAAAAATGTTTTAATAATGATTGATGATGAGGGTGATTTATCAACCTTAAACGAAAAAAGAAGACTCAAAGCAATTGAAAATCATAAGATTTGGGTTGAAGCTGCAAGTGAAATGGGATGTCACTCCATAAGAGTAAACCTTCATGGAACTACTGATGCTGAAAAATGGAAAGCTACTTCAAGTGAAAGTCTAAGTAAACTATCAGATTATGCATCTGATTATAACGTTAATATTATTGTTGAAAATCACGGGGGACTTTCTTCTGATGCTGATCTTCTGATGGAAGTAATGAGTTTAGTTAATAAAAAGAACTGTGGAACCCTACCTGACTTTGGTAATTTTTGCATTTCAAGAAAATGGGGGTATGGTGATGATGGATGTGAAAATGAATTTGATAAGTACGAAGGAGTTAAAAAACTTATGGCTAAAGCATTTTCCGTTAGTGCAAAATCTCATGTGTTTGATGAAAATGGAGATGAAAAAGAAATAGATTACAAAAAAATGCTCTCAATTGTTAAAGAGGCTGGTTACAATGGATACATAGGTGTTGAATATGAAAAAATATCTCTTTCGGAAGAAGATGGAATAATTGCAACAAAAAATTTACTTTTGAAAGCCGCAAGTGAAATTTAGATCAAATTGAATATTTTAATAAGAACTAAGCTCTCTTTGATGATGTTCCTTGAATTTTTTATTTGGGGAGGATGGTTTGTGACTATGGGAACATTCCTTTCACAATCATTTAATGCATCTGGCTTACAACTAGCGAATGCATATGAAACCCAATCTATTGGAGCTATTATTGCCCCATTTATCATAGGTTTAATTGCCGATCGTTATTTTTCGGCCCAAAAAATTCTTGGTTTTTTACATCTATCTGGAGCATTTCTGCTTTATATGGCTGGAAGTTCCAATGATTTCTCTTCCTTCTATCCATTTGTTCTTTTGTACATGATTCTCTATATGCCAACACTCGCACTTGTTAATTCTGTTGCTTTTAGACAAATGAGTGATCCTTCAAAAGAATTTCCTCCAATTAGAGTTTTTGGTACAGTTGGATGGATAGTTGCTGGATTAGTTATTGGATTTTTAAATTGGGAATCACAAAATTTACTAGCCTATACATTTTATTTAACAGCATCTGCATCAGCTATTTTGGGTGTGTTTAGTTTTACATTGCCAAGTACTCCTCCTACTGCTGATAAAGGAGATTATAGCATAAAAAAGATTTTAGGTCTTGATGCCCTTTCACTTTTAAAAGATAAAAATTATTTAATCTTTTTTATATCATCAATATTAATATGCATCCCATTAGCATTTTATTATCAGCATACCAATCAATTCTTAAATGAAATTGAGCTCTCAATTAAAGTTAATTTTCCATATATAAGTGATAAAATTATTGGACCGGCAGCCGTAATGACTTTAGGTCAAATATCCGAGGCTCTTTTTATATTGCTGCTTCCAATTTTTTTAAAACGCTATGGAATAAAAATGACTTTAATTGTTGGAATGCTTGCATGGATTGTTAGATATATTCTCTTTGCATATGGTGATGTTGGTGAAGGATTATGGATGCTGATTTTTGGAGTAATACTGCATGGAATTTGTTATGATTTTTTCTTTGTTTCAGGTCAAATATATACTGACAGCAAAGCAGGTGAACAATTTAAAAGTTCAGCTCAGGGATTAATTACTCTGGCTACCTATGGTTTGGGTATGCTTGTTGGTTTTAGATCAGCTGGATACATAACGGATCAATATGTTAAATACAAAATGGAGGTTATGGTGGAATATGTTGTTGGAGGTCATGATTGGACACAAATCTGGATGATTCCCTCTGGATTTGCAGTTTTAGTACTAATATTTTTTGTCCTAACATTTAAAAATGAAAAAATAGAACTTAAACAATAAAAATAGAACTCATGAATAAAATTAGACTTGGAATAGTTGGCGGTGGAGGAGACTCTTTAATTGGAGTATTACACCGAATTGCTTCACAGATGTTTGATTCTTATGAAATTGTCGGTGGTGTTTTTAATCCAAATTGGGAAGAAAATATAGGTTTTGCTAAAGAAATAGGCCTTAAAACAGATCGTGTTTATAAAAATTTTGATGCCCTAATTGAAGAAGAGAATAAAAAATCAAAAGACGAAAGAATGCAAGCGGTTTCTGTTCTTACGCCTAATTTTTTGCATTTCCCTATGGCGAAAAAACTCTTAGAAAACAACTTCAATGTAATCTGTGAAAAGCCTTTGACTACAACATATGCAGAAGCTCAAGAATTAGAAAAAATTCAAAAAGAAAAGAAAGTTGTTTTTGCTGTGACCTACACCTATACAGGTTATCCAATGGTCAGGCAGATGAGACAAATGATAATTGATAGAGAAATAGGAGAAATCCAAAAAGTGGATATACAATACTATCAAGGGTGGATAAATCCAGTTATACACGATAAAGAAAAAAGATCAACTACCTGGCGTCTGCAGCCGGAAAAATCTGGTATAAGTTGTTGTATGGGAGATATTGGAACCCACGCATTTAACATGCTCGAATACGTCACAGGTATGAAAGTTTCATCACTATTGTCAGATCTTAACTATGTTTATGATGATAATCCAATGGATGTTGATGGAACAATTCTAATTAGATTTTCAGATAAAATTAAGGGTGTTATTAGAACAAGTCAAATTGCTACTGGTGAAGAGAACAATATAACCGTTGCGATCTATGGCTCAAAAGGAGCGATTAAATGGCAGCAAGAAAACCCAAATTTTATTACTCTGCTTTTAGAAAATGAACCAAAAAAAATTCTTACTCCTGGGCATTTGTATAATAGTAAAAATTCCCTTGATATAACAAAATTACCGCCAGGGCACCCTGAAGGAATTTTTGATTCAATGGGAAATATCTATAAAGGAGTGGCAAAAGCAATATTAAATAAAAACCCAATTGCTGGAGAATATCCTACACTAGAAGAAGGTGCAAGAGGTATGCTTTTTATAGAAAAAGTTGTTGAATCACATTCAAGTGGAAATACCTGGGTGTCATTATAATTAAAAAAATAATATGAAAACAATTAAAGGCCCTGCAATATTCCTAGCCCAATTTATTGATAAAAACCCTCCATTTAATTCCTTGGAAGGTTTATGTAAATGGGCTGCTGATCTTGGATATAAAGGCATTCAAATTCCAACATCCGATGAATTTTTAATAGATTTAAATAAGGCCGCAGAGAGTCAAACTTATTGTGATGAATTAAAAGGTAAAATAAATTCCTATGGCCTTGAAATTACTGAACTTTCAACACATCTTCAGGGTCAACTAGTAGCAGTTCATCCAGCATATGATTTAATGTTTGATAATTTTGCTCCCAAGGAGTTAAGAAATAATCCAAAAGCAAGAACCGAATGGGCTATTGATACAGTAAAAAAAGCTGGTATTGCTAGTCGAAGGCTAGGATTAAAATCACATGCAACTTTTTCAGGCTCTTTACTTTGGCATACATGGCATCCTTGGCCTCAGCAACCAGATGGACTTGTAGATATGGGTTTTAAAGAATTAGCAAAAAGATGGATCCCCATACTTAATGTATTTGATGAAAATGGTGTCGATGTTTGCTATGAAATTCATCCTGGTGAGGATCTACATGATGGTATAACTTTTGAAAGATTCCTAAAAGAAACTAAAAACCATAAGCGAGTTAATATTTTGTATGACCCCAGTCATTTTGTTTTGCAACAATTAGATTATTTAGAATATATAGATCATTATCATTCCTTTATAAAGGCTTTCCATGTTAAGGACTCTGAATTTAGACCGAATGGAAAAAAAGGGGCGTTTGGAGGATATGGTGATTGGATTGACCGAGCTGGGAGATATAGAT
>JAQWON010000102.1 GCA_029245825.1 Flavobacteriaceae bacterium | reverse complement strand
AATTTCAATTTTATTACCATTATCTTTTCCAATATCAATGAAAACTTTTTTGCTGACGAACACATTTTCTTTTTCAGTTTTAATGAGTTTAAATACATAAAAGTTTCCTTTTGAATCTTCCTTTAAAATTCTAAGAGGAATCAAAATTGATTTAGGATTTGAATAATCATTAATCTTCAGTTTGGTGGTAAGGTTTAATTTTATCGACCTATCTTGATTTGAAATAGGCGCCTCAATTCTAAAGCTCCTATTATTTGGCTTAATGAAATTACCAGCTTGTTTAATGATTGTCTCATAAGATTTACCAAGCATTGGAATTTCTACTATTAAAGGAGTTCCAGTTTTAACAGTTTGTGAATATTTTTCTGGGACATCAGCTTCTGTGTAGACATTATCAAGGTTAACAATTCTAAAGATTGGAGTCAAACCAGCAATTAAGTTTGAACCAGTATTGGCTATAATTTCATCTATAGAGCCCTTGAAAGGAGCAAAAATCTTTGCTTTTTTTAATTGTTCTTTTAATTGGGCCACACTTTTTTGTTGAGTTTTATATATAGTTTTAGCTTCTAAATATTCAATTTCTGAACCAATTTTTTGTTCCCAAAGATTTTTTATTCTATTAAATTTTATTTTAGATAGTTCTGCTTGAAGTTCAAGCTGAGATAATTGATTTTTAAGTCCAGAATCATCTATTTCAGCTAATATTTGTCCTTTATTTACTTGAGTACCTTCTTCAACATAAATTTTCTTAAGGATGCCATTTAACTCTGGAAGTAATAATAGATTTTTACGAGATTTTATATCTCCCTGTACTTCAATAAAATGGTTAAAAGACTCTTGTTTTATTTTGTAGACTGTTATTAATTGAAGCCTTTCGTTTTCATCTAATTCTGAAATAGCAGAATTAATTTTTTCCAATTCACTATTTAAAGAAATTAGCTCTTCATTGATATTTTTATTTACCTCTCTTAGATCAGAAATATTATTATAATCATAACTCTTTCTTTCTGAACAGCTGGAAGTAAAAAGGGTGATAATAATTAAAGCAAATAATTTTTTCATCATTTAAGGTTATGGTTTGGTGAGTTTATAAGTATTTCTAAATTTATTTTTCTTTCAATTAAATTTTTAATAGAGCCTAGATATTTACTTTGAGAACTATATAGTTGAATTTGCGCTTGCCTTAGTTCAAAATTACCTACCATGCCCTCAAAATATTTCAGTTGATTTTTATTTTCAATACGTTCTGCTAATCCAAGATTTTCTTTTTCAGTAAAATAATTTTCAATTGCAAGTTGATAATCATTTAAAGCTGTTTCAATTTCCATTCTTATCCGATATTGAGTTTCATTAAGTTTTGTTTCAGCCTGCTGCATACTTATTTTTGCTTTTTGGGAATTCACTTTTTTTGAAAATGAACTGAACAATGGAATATCAAGACTCAATCCAAAAAGTGAAGAACCAAACCATTTCTGATTATTCTTTACAAAATCAAATTTTTCATTGTTTCCAGTATAAGATCCATTTATAAAGGCTTTTAGACTAGGTAAAAATTTTGATTTTTCATACTTGTATAAAAGAGATTCTGAAAGAAAATTGTTTTCTGCTATCTTAATATCAATATTGTTAGAAATATTTAAATTATTTTTATTTTCAAAAATTAAATTTGATTCATCTATGATATCGGAAATTTGACTACTGAAAAAAACTTCTTTTTCAAGAGGAATTCCAAGGTTGAATTTTAACATTTCATGAATTATTTTACTCAAGTTTACGGCATATTTTAATTGGGTATTAATATTTGCTAATGTTAGCTGAATTTGTTCAACGCTTTCTTCTTCTTCAAATCCGTTTTTAAATAATTGATGGATTTCAGAAACATTCTCTTCTAATTTTTTTTTGTTATTATTAAGCAATTTTACATTTTCCTCTGCCAATAATGCAGCTGCATAATTATTTACAATTATCTTTTTTGTTTCTAGTGTGGTTTTTTCATAAATATTTTCTGAAATTTTAAGAAAAATTTTACTTGCTTCCAAACCAACAATATATGAGCCATCAAAAATTAATTGATCCATCCTAACAGATCCAACAACTTTTTGTTTAGTTCCAAAACTAATTTCAGCAAATTCT
Organism: Flavobacteriaceae bacterium; assembly: GCA_029245825.1. Classification (GTDB taxonomy): domain Bacteria; phylum Bacteroidota; class Bacteroidia; order Flavobacteriales; family Flavobacteriaceae. The sequence goes on along the minus strand of JAQWON010000102.1, from coordinate 3,138 downwards.
CCTGATTGTCCTCCAAAAAATTCTGCGGGGACAAGTGATATTGGCATTTCTAGAAAGTTCTGATAATTTACTTCTGCATAAATTTGAGGGAGTCCAATTGCTATTATACTCCATCTGTCTTTTTCTGCTTTTTCAATTTCTCTATTAGCATTTTTAACTGAAAAATTATTACTTAGTCCATATTCGATTGCTTCCTCTAAAGTGAGTGAATTTGGAAAATTTTGTGCGTTTACAAAACCTCCTATAAAAATTATGCAAAAGAATATTTTTTTAATCTTCATTTTCTATTCGTAGTTTATTTTTTTCTAAAAAAGCTAATCCTTTTTTTGTTACTATTGCTCTTAAATGATAGTCAATATAGCTTTCTAATAAGTCTAATATTTTATATCGCTCTGGGGGGAATAATTCTATATTTCTTACTCCTTGCAATCCATTTATATATATTCTTGAAAGAAACTTAGGGTCTATAGATTTTCTAAAGAACCCCATTCTAATCCCTTCCATCAGATTATCTTCAAAATTGCCTAGCATTGTTTCAAATTCTTTTTTCTTTATCTCGGCAAAAATTTTCGGATAATATTTTTGAAGCTGATATCTTTGAGAACGATTATCTTTATTTAAAAATTCAAACGCAACTTTTTTGATTTCATAAAGTGATATTATAGGATTTTTAGTTTTTTTTTGAACAAATAAAACCCTTGAGTTAACATCTTCGAATATTTTAAAAACACCCGCCCTGACAAGATCAGTTTTATTTTTAAAATAAGTATAGATAGTTTTTTTAGAAATGGACATTTGGATTGCAATATCATCCATGGTAACATTTTTACATCCATATTGTAAGAAAAGTAAGGAGGCATTATTTACAATTTCTTTTTTCATAAAAAGAGTATCTAAATGGGTAATTTATTCTCTAAATTTTTGTCGAATTTAAGAAAGAAACTTTTAAAACAATAAAAGTTTCCAAAGTTTTTTTTACTTTCCCCAAAATATTTTCTTACTCAATGCAGGATCTTTTTAAAACCTATCAAGTTTTATTTGATGACCACTTTAAAAATTTTAAGGTTGGCAAGGCCCCAGAGAATTTATATGATCCAATAAGATACCTTATGAAGATCAAGGGTAAAAGAATACGGCCAATACTAACTTTATTAAGTGCAGATATTTTTGGTTTAAATCCTAATCAAGCCCTTGATGCGTCTTTATCAGTAGAAATATTTCATAATTTTACATTAGTTCATGATGATATAATGGATGAAGCTGCTCTTAGAAGAGGAGCCGTTACTGTTCATAATAAATGGGATTTAAATACTGCTATTTTATCAGGAGATGCAATGTTAATTCAAGCATATAAAGTTCTTGAGAGTTATCCCGATCCTCTTTTTAAAAAATTATTTCATTTATTAAATAAAACTGCTGCTGAAGTTTGTGAAGGACAGCAATATGATTTAGATTTTGAAAAAAACAATGAATTTAATATAGATGATTATATTAAAATGACTCGGTTAAAAACAGCTGTTTTAATTGGCTGCTGTCTTAAAATGGGTGCAATTATAGGTGGAGCAACTCAAGAGGATTGTAATTTACTTTACGAGTTTGGAATAGAAATGGGAATTGCATTTCAACTTCAAGATGATTACCTAGATTCATTTGGAAATTCTGAAGATTTTGGGAAAAGAATTGGAGGTGATATAATAAGGAATAAGAAAACTATTTTATATCATATGATTTTAAAAACAGGTGATTTAGAAAATCGAAATAAAATTAAAAAAATTTTAAGTTTAGCTGGAGAAAAGCTTAACCCAAAAGAAAAAATTAATCAGGCAAATAAAATATATATTGAATCAGGAGCAAAAGACGCTACAAGAGAAATGATAAATTTTTATTCAAAAAGTGCAGAGGGGAAAATAAAATTATTGACAATCAATAATGAAAAAAAGGAAATTTTCATAAATCTTGTGAAATGGTTAATGAAAAGAGAAAAATAAGTCTAATTAATTTTAAAAATTCTCTTAAAAAAAGCTGATAAAAATGGACCAAATGGGAATGAAGTAATTATTTTAAGTTCTTCGATAAAACTGCTTTTATCATCTAAGAATTTGAAAATAGTTTTCGGGTTATTTTTTTCAAACATTTTTTTAAAAAGCCTATTCCCCAAAAAATTATGCCTATACAGGACATCTAAAAAAATTAAATCGTAAAACCAAAATCTATTAATCTGATTGAATGTATTTAGTGGCTTTTCTTTTTTTAAGTGATAGATTAATTCTTTAGTTTTTTCATTAATTCTTGAAAAAGTATAACCCGTACTGGCTTTTGTCCAACCTCCAGCTGTCCCAATATGCAAGACATCTTTAGTATTATAATTATCAAATCTGAAACAAGTCATTGGTATTTGTCCTTTTTCCTTTTTAATAATATTGTAACCTCCTGTATCAATTGAATTAAGATATTTTTTTATTTCTTCAAGATATTCTTTATCGGAGAGTAAATTTTTAGAGAAAAGAGTAAATTCTATTAGGGCTATATTATTTGATTCTGGCAAAACGTAAATAAATCTTGTTTCATTTTTTTGTGGTATATCAAAATTCATAAAATCTATTTTCCCCTTATTAAAGCAACTTTTTTTGGCTTCAATTACACAGCCATAAAAATGCTGAAATAGTACCGGAAATTTTGTTTGACTTTGAAGTATTTTAGGGCTATAAATACTAGAAAAAATTTTATCTGCTTTATATATATTCTTATCAGTTACAACTTGGTTTAGTTTAGTATTTATTTTAATAATTTTTTCTTGAACTTGGTCTAATTGAGCATGTGGTTTTAATTTTTTTTGCATCAAAGAGTAGAAATCTTTACTCTTTATCATCTTATAAGTAAAGGGGTTAAAAGAGAAATTTAATTTAAAATTCTTTGCTTTGAATTTTGCACTTTGCCAGCTATGGAAAACAACATCATCATATTCGCCTTTCCCTTCTTCCCAAAAACACCAAGTTCTGTCATTAGTATTTTTAAGCTCCTTTTCAATTAACAGAATAGACTTATTAATAAAGTAATTATCATTACATAACCTTGAAGCTAATATAAGACCAGATGCACCTCCTCCACAAATTATATAGTCGTAATGATCTTTAATTC
>JAQWON010000089.1 GCA_029245825.1 Flavobacteriaceae bacterium | reverse complement strand
ATTGCGATAACTTTCCAGTAGTAAGTTTCATTTAAAACAACATCAGCCATAAACTCTGTGGTATCCCCACTGATTTCTTTAGCCAGTGTTGTCCCGTCTGTTGTATCGAGATATACTCTGTATCCAGCCAGATCATTATCTACATCATTACACACCCAACTAAGCTTAACTTGATTGTCACTATTAGGTGTTACCGTAGAAGAAGCTCTAGGAGACACAAGCTCTGGTGGAAAAGGAGCATAATTCACCACATTCTCACCTGCTAGGTAGAACTTCCAGGTTTCACTGGTGAGTGGATCACTTCCCTGCTCGCCCTGAGCAGTTACACTCCATGAATAAGGTTCAGAATGAGATAGAGTCACTGAGAGTGATGATTCTGTTAACTGTACATTTTGAGTAGCGCTAGTCATTAAATTAGTTATGTTTAGAGTATAATTCTGTGCGTAAAGACTAGAACTCCATCTAAAACTAACCTGACTTTGGGTGTCGTTGATTTTTGTTGCATCCAAGCAAGATTCATTGTTGTCAGGATACAATAAATTAAAAGTCTCTGCTGCTCTTGGAATAGAGTCCTTAGAGCAGGCCATTAAAAGAAAGAAAGACAATAAGTAAATCGTATTTTTCATAATCTATTCTTTAATTGCAATAAATGATTGGTTAACACTGTCCCCAGTTACCTTAACAACGTAACTTCCTTGCTTAAAGTCTCCTGTAAAGAGCTCTATGCTTCTGCTGACAATATCAAGACTACAGCTCTCAGATTTAATTAATCGCCCTTCAGAAGAGAAAATCTCAACAAGAACCTGGCTGTCATCTCCACCAACATAAATTGAGAGTGATTGGTTAAACGGATTAGGAGCAAAAGATACTCTCTCTGAGTTAAAGTAATTCTGCTCAAAGATTCCTTGACATTCAATACCAGTAGATATTTTTATATTATTTACTCCCTTTTTAAGTCTTACCGTATAATTAGACTTAGAAGTTTGACTTGTCTCTCCGTTGTGGACAATGTTGTAAACATCTCCTCCTGAAAGGGTATAGGTAACCATTTCATTTGACTCATCTGCTATTGCATAGACTCCAAGAGGATCAGGCTCACTAATGTTTACTTCAAAACAACGCTCAAACTCAGAAGCATTAACCCCATCAACAGTGACGCATATGGAGTAATTACCTGCTGATAGATCCGTTAGATCCCAGCGTTCTCCCACAGAGCTACCGACCGTATTAACTGCGCCTTGGACAGATATATTGTAATTATGAGAACTTTCAAAGCGCATGGTAATAGAGTTCTCCCCAGCACATTTCTCTGTCTTATAAAGACTAAAGTTATTTGGTGGAAGATAAAATACTTTACATCCATTAATGTCAACAACTTTGCCTAGCTCGGTATTTGGACATGTATCATTTGGATTCCAAACGCCATCGTGATCAAAGTCATCAGAGACATCACCAATACCATCACCATCAAGATCGGTTTGATCTGGATTAGCAACAACAGGACTGTTGTCAATTATATCAGGTACTCCATCTCCATCAGTATCATCTGTTGGAAGTGCAGGTCTTGATTGAAGCTCAATGGCAGT
>JAQWON010000003.1 GCA_029245825.1 Flavobacteriaceae bacterium | reverse complement strand
ATTTTAAAAAAAAGATTAACGCCAAAACTAAAATTAGATGAGTAGAGGAAAGCGGTATTCTGCTCTTTAGTAAACTTAACAACTTTATCAAAATTTTTTAACCAGCCCGTTGTTCCACAGACAACTGGAACTCCATGATTTAATGCAAAAAAGATATTTTCTAAAGCAGAATCAGGGGTACAGAAATTTATTGCCACATCAGAATTTTTTATATCTCCAAATGATTTCCTTTTATCAATTATTGAAATAATTTCATGCTTTTCCTCTAAAGCTATCTTTTCAATTTCTTTTCCCATTTTTCCGTATCCCAATATGGCTATTTTCATAACAAAATATATTATAATTTTACTAAAACCTTAACACCGTAATTAGATTCATTGGTTAGAAAATCTGATTCAAAATGTGGTTTGAGACTCAGATTGTCTTTGACATTAAATTGCATCAGATGAGCACTAACATTGGCATCAAGAATATTCAGCATGTAAGTTCCTAAAATAAATAAGAACGACATGTCTCTGTAGCTTTTGTGGAATTTCATTCCTTCAATTAGTTTTGAGTTATCGGGTATTAATGTTTTAAATTCATCATCTTGAAATCCAGCTAGTCTTCTTTTATATGCTGTTCTATAGCGACCCATTTCTTTTTGATTATAAACATATCCATAAACAGAAGCCCCTATAGCTCCATATACAAATGGAACTTTCCATGTCTTACCAATATATATTTGACCTAAGCCAGGTAAGACGGCAGAATAAAAAGCCGCTCTTGATGGGGTGAGTGGATCTTCAATTAAAAGTTTTTTTCTTTCACTAATTTTTTTTTCAGGAAGTTTTTGCCCTAAGAGATTGAATGAAAGGAGGAGAAAAAAAAATAAAAACAAGTTATTTTTCATGCTTTATTTTTTTTGTAATTGCAATTAATTCACTTTTTGAATTGAAAAATATTTTAACAGTTCCTTTTCCATTCTCATTGATTTTAACTTTAGTAATTGCATCAAGCAGCGTTTCAAATTCTTTCTCTAATTCTTGAGAGAAGACAGATATCTCATTCTTTATTTCAGAAGGATAAGTGATTTTATTCTTTAATCTACTTACAATCTTTTCGGTTTGCCTAACAGAGAGTTTTTTAGAAATAATTTTTTCATAGATTTCTAGCTGTTTGTCTGTTTCTTCAATATTTATAATAGCTCTTCCATGTCCCATTGACAAGAAACCATCTCTGATGCCTGTCTGAATAATAGGATCAAGCTTTAATAATCTGATATAGTTAGCAATAGTTGATCTTTTTTTTCCTACTCTTTCACTTAAAATATCTTGTGTGATATTTGCCTCTTTAATTAATCTTTCATAGCAAAGGGCTATTTCAATTGGATCAAGATCTTTACGTTGAATATTTTCAACAAGTGCCATTTCTAAAATTTCTTCATCATTTGCAATTCGAACATAGGCAGGAATTTTTAATAGATTTATAAGTTTTGCTGCACGAAACCTTCGTTCACCAGAGATTAATTGAAATTTATTTGTCTCTATTTTTCTTACTGTTATTGGCTGAATTAACCCAAGACTCTTTATGGAGCTAGCTAATTCTTTGATTAATATTTCACTAAAGTTTGATCTAGGTTGTAAAGGATTTATTTCGATTTCATTAATATCTAGTTGAATTATTTTACCTATAACTTCTTGATCTATATTTTCAACTTCTTTACCAAATGTATTTTTTTCATCATCACCAAGAAGAATTGATAACCCTCTACCTAACACCTTTTTTTTACTTCTTTTCACCATTTTTATTTATAATTTCGTTTGCAAGTGATAAATAATTTTTTGCTCCTTTACTTGTGACATCATAATCGACAATATTTTCCCCATAACTTGGAGCTTCACCAAGTTTAATATTTCTTTGAATTATAGTTTTAAAAACTATTTCTCCAAAATGTTTTTTAACCTCTTCAACTACTTGGTTCGAGAGTCTTAGGCGAGAATCATACATTGTCAAAAGCATCCCCTCAATATCAAGATTTTTATTATGGATTTTTTGAACATTTTTTATTGTATTGAGTAACTTACCTAATCCTTCAAGAGCAAAATATTCGCATTGAATTGGAATTATAATTGAGTCAGCTGCTACCAATGCATTTAATGTGATTAGTCCTAATGAGGGCGCACAGTCAATTATAATAAAATCATATTTTTTAACTACTGATGATAGTGCACTTTTAAGCATATGCTCCCTATTATCTTTGTCAACTAATTCAATTTCTGAGGCTACAAGATCTATGTGAGAAGGAATCAAATCAAGATTAATTGAATCAGTTGAAACAATGGTGTTTTCAACCGGTAAAGTATGCTCTAAAAGCTGATATGTACCTTTTTTTAACTCTTTAGTATTTATTCCAAGGCCTGAAGAGGCATTTGCTTGAGGATCAGCATCAACTAACAAAATATTTTTTTCAAGTATTCCCAGGGAAGCTCCTAAATTAACTGCTGTTGTTGTTTTACCAACTCCACCTTTTTGGTTAGCTACAGCTATTATCTTTGCCATGAATCACTTGTAATTAAGTCCTAAAAATACGATTAATTATCTCCTTGTAAAAAAAAAATTAACTAGATTTTTTATGGAAATTTTAATTAATTAATACTGTCCTTAAACTCAATGTAAAAAATGGTTTCCTCTTCTCTTTTATGACCATATTTTTCTCTTGCAAAACGTTCCAAACTATCAATTGTCATAAGTTGATTTATGTTACTTTTGTCTTCTGTAATCAATTTTTTTAGCTCTTTTTTCTCTATTTCTAATTCGCTAATTTCTTGATTTAATTCCATGTGTATTTTCATTGAATGGGTGTCTAGAAAAAGCATCCATATTAAAAATATCAAGAAGGTTACAACATAAATTTGTTTCCGGATTTTAGATAAAATTTTCTTTAACCCCATGATGTGAAAATTATTTTTCTATATCATTTACTATACTTCGAGTAATGAGCCGATCATCATAGGAATTTCCCCAACTGTTTAATATGTAATTCATTACATCAGCAATTTCTTCGTTATCTAAACCCTGACTTACCATAATGCCATCATATAATTCTCCATTGACTGTAATGGGTCCTTCCATTCCATATTTTATTCCATAAATACTTTCTGTAACATTATTTAATAAATAATCAGAATTAGATAATGGAGGGAAAATACCAGCGACTCCTTCACCATTTTCTAGGTGACATTGGACACAAAAGTCATTATATATTTCATTTCCTCTTATAATGCTTTCTTTTAATGGTTTGTTTTGTTGTAGCCATAAAAATTGTGTTATAGTTACTATTGATAAGAAGCTGAAGAATAACTTCATTTTTTTTGAACAATTTTTAAAATTCCTTTTCCTTCAACAGCAATGTATAAATATCCGTCAGGTCCTTCTCTTACATCTCTCACTCTTCCAACGTTTTCAAGAATTTTTTCTCTTTCAACAACTTTTTTGTTGTTTATGACAAGTCTTTCTAGATATCTATATTTTAATGAACCTACAAAAAGATTTCCTTTCCACTTTTCATATATCCCAGAGGTTGAAAAAGCCATTCCACTGGGGGCTATTGATGGGACCCAATAGTAAAAAGGTTGTTTTAGTCCAGGCATGCTTGTGTTTTCTGTTATTGTTGTTCCACTGTAATTTACGCCATAAGTAATTTTTGGCCAACCATAATTTTCTCCAGATTCAACAATGTTTATTTCATCCCCTCCTTTTGGGCCATGTTCATGAAGCCATATTTCATCTGATTCTGGGTGAATAATCATTCCTTGAGGATTTCGGTGGCCAAATGAAAAAACAGCTTTTTTAATTTCTGATTTTTCATTAAAAAATGGATTGTCATTTGGGATTGATCCATCAAGATTTAATCTGTAGACTTTTCCACCATCTCTAGCAAGATCTTGAGGATTTAGGTCTCTATTACCGCGATCTCCAATTGTAAAAAAAACATGTCCTGTGTCATCAAAAACTATCCTTGATCCAAAGTGCTGAGCTTTTTTGGTGTTTGGGATAGCCTTGTAAAATAGTTTTAGATCCTCTAATCTATTATCAACAAGTTTTGCCTGATAAAATGCAGTGTTTCCTCCAATGTCACCCTCAATATTTGTAGAAACTGTAAAATATATAAGATTATTTTCATTGAAATTAGGATGAGTGGCAACATCTAAAAGCCCTCCCTGACCTCTTACATAAACTTCTGGCAGACCTGAAATTTCTATTTTGCTTGAGTCTTCAACTAAATATAATTTTCCTGATTTTTCTGTAACTAAAATTTTATTAGCGGAAATAAAACAAAAACCCCATGGAATATTAATTCCATCCATTATGACTTCATAAGTATATTCTTTTTTTTCAGGGGTCTTAACTAGAGGAGGGTTTTCTTGAGCACTACATGATGGAATGTAGGTTAGAATAAAAATGAAAAAAATTGATAAATTATCTTTCAAAAGGTATTTTTTTTGACTCAAGCTAAAAATACAAATAAAAAATAAAGATTCGAATTAGATTTAAAGATTATATGTTTAGATGTTCATAAGTTTTTTTGCCTACAACACTTCCTATTGCCATTCCCATCCCGCCAATTCGAACACCAATAGCTACTCCCTCAGAAATAGATTTCACTATTGGCATTTTTGTTTTTCCAAAGGCCATAATTCCAGACCACTCCATGTCTATTTGAAACTTTTTATTAGGAATAATAAATTCCTTTAAATCATTAATTAATTTCTTTTTTATTTTTGAATTTATTCCATGTTCAGTTGTGCTCTCCTTTTGAAAATCTAAATTTCTACCACCGCCTATCATTATTCTTTCATCAACATTTCTAAAATAATTAAATCCCTTTTCATAGTGAAAACATCCCTTTATTTTTAAATTTTTTATTGGCTTAGTAACCATGACCATTCCTCTTCCAGGATTTATGTCCTCCTTTGGGAACCATTTTTTCGCAAAGGCATTTGTGCAAATAGCCAAAAACTTGGATTCAAAATGAATTTTATTTTTTTTAACAATAACCTTGTTTTTTTTTGGTTCATAGATAATTTTTTCAACATTGGTGTTGGTATATATTACCCCTCCTAATTCTTTGATTTTCTTTTGCAAGAAATAAATTGTTTTACCTGTATTAATTTGACCTTCAAATGGAGTGTGAATTAGGCTTTTGATACGTTCTTTTGATAATCCAAAATTTTCAATAAAATCATTTTTTAAAAAATACACTCTTTTTTTAAAGATAGGTTTAAGTAATTCGTTGTAGTGATTGATTTTATCTAAAAGCTTGTCAATTGCACTGAAGTAAAGCTCATTTCCTCCAAGTTGTTGAAAATCTATTTTTTTGTCACCAATAGTTTTTCTAAGGATCTCTAATCCCTTAACTCTATTTTCTACTAGTTCAAGTAATGCATTGTTATTTAATAATAAATTATCTTCAATAAGTTCAGATAGAGATCCAAAACATGCAAATCCGGCATTTTTTGTACTTGCACCATCAGGGAAAATTCCCTTATCAAAAACTGCGACTTTAGAGTTGGGATGATTATTTAAAAACTCTAAAGCAGTAAATAAACCTACTATTCCACCTCCAACTATGATTAAATCATATTTTAAAAACTCTGTTTTTTCCCAGTAGCTAATCATATTAAAAAATAAAAGAATATTTAATTTATCTTTTAAAACTGAGCATTAAAAAATATAGCATTTATCAATAATTTGTTAGTTCCATACCAGAATGCTCTAAAGTTTGTATTATCAGTAATGGAAATAATTTTTCCTTTATTTACTTTATTTATTTTAAGAGGCACAGTTGATTTTAAACTATCTAGATTCTCCTTAGAAATATATCCGCTCAATAATGGTTTATCTGAATATATAATTGGATTATCATAACTATTTTTTTCAGCTTCCAAAAATATTGTGCTATTTCTAAATAAAGAAATAGAATTATTTTTATAACCAAAATTTATTGGGTGAGTTCTGTCAGTTTTAGCTTTAAATATAGCTCCTCCAATTGCTTGAGCTCCAAAATAACTTCTTTTTTCTTCAAAATTTATATTTTTTGCCGTTCTATTGTTCTCCTTGAAATTATATTTTGCAAGACCTGTTTTTTTAACCCATTTCAAAGAATTTTTATAAGCTATAAGTGCTCCTCCATTCTCTATCCATTTTTTAATTTTAGAAGAGTTGTTGTCATTTAAACCTTGACTATTTGGCAAAATAATAGTTGAATACTTGTCAATTTCTATGTTTGGTAAATTCCTTACATCCAGTTTGGTTACTTTAATGTTATATCTTGTATCGAGTAAGTGCCATATTTCACCTGCATCATATGAACTAATGCCATCTCCAACTAATAAAGCAATTTTCTGTTTGTTTATTTTTCTGAAATTATTACTTCCAAGATCAATACCTTCAGCGATTCCAGTATCTACTCCATGTATAACAACAGAGTTTTCTTTTGCAAGTTTATCGAGAAACTCATAAGTACCTTCAATCTCCTTATTAAAAACTGGAATTAAAATGGTTCCATAATCAAATACTTTCCCATCTATTTTAAATCTTTTTAATGCAACTTTTGCAATCATATCATTATCTAAAATTTCGTTTAAAATATTTGGGGTATAGTATTCATGCCATTCCATTAAGTATGCATAGTTTGTTTTTTTTGAAACTCCACCTATTTTTTCATTTAAAGTTTTCGAATTTGCAATTTTTCCTGCATTGCTGATATCAAAATTCATATCATAATCTAAGTTAAAGGCTAGGGGTAAAGTCCATGCAGAAACATCATAAAATAGACTGTCTTTAAATTTGGTCCTTGATTCAAACATAGCATTAATTAGTCTTGACTTTTTTTGTTTTTTAGGAACAATGAAGGAATTGTTTTTTTTATAAAAAATTCCTTTATGTTTTATATCCTGCTTTAAATGGTAAAATTCTATCTCATGTCTGTTTAAAATTTCGGCTAAGTGCATGGTTCTAGCTCTATCTTTATTATCTCCAAAAATTATTGCCTTATTCCTTAATTTTGATGATTCTTCCCTAGCATTTTTATAAAAATTATATTGATATTTAAGAAGATCTTCTTTCAAATTTAATCCAGCCTTTAGAGTTGAAATAGCAGCGGTTAATTGATTCTTAATTGTAAATGGAAATGTTAATATTCCATTTGCAGTTTCTTGAATATGTCCTCTTGAACTTGCTTGTTCAAATAATATTCCAACACCTCCATTGATATCTGGGAAAGTAGATCCTTTACCGTAATAAAAGTCATCAAAACTTTCTTCAGAATAGTATAGTGATCCTATTTTGTTAAATTCTTTTACATGAAATTCAGCAATCTTTTTTGTTAATTCCTGATTTAACTGAGGGGTTAAGGGGTGAGTTCTGGAAGGAATTCCTGGTTGAAAGAAAAAAGTTGCATTTGAGCCCATTTCATGATGGTCAGTAAGAATATTTGGAAGCCATTCATTATAGGATTTAATTCTTGCTTTTGATTCTGGCAGCTGAACTGGAAGCCAATCCCTATTCATGTCAAACCAATAATGATTTGTTCTTCCACCTGGCCATACCTCACTGTATTCTCTTTCATTAGGATCAGGATTTAAATTGATACTTCTATTTGTATTTGCCCAATATGCAAAACGCTGTAATCCATCTGGATTAAATGAAGGATCTAATAGAATTATAGTGTTTTTTAATAAGTTATCTATAAAATTACTTTTGGATGCAGCTAAATAATATGCAAGTAATAAACTAGCGTTTGATCCACTCGGCTCATTTCCATGAATAGAAAATCCTTGATATATTATTAATGGTGAATTGTTAAAATCATCAAATTCGTTTCCATTAGAAATTTCTTTATGATCTTTTTTTATTTGATCAATATTTTGATGATTTTCTGAAGAGGTAATTGTTAGCAGAATTAATGGTCTGTCTTCATAAGTAAAACCTCTATTTTCGATTGTAATTCTATCAGATGATTTAGCGAGGACTCTCATGTATTGTATAAGCTTGTCATGAGTTATATGCCATTCCCCAACCTCATGACCAATAATACTTTCGGGGGTTGGAATTGAATCGTCAAAAACAATTTCTTGATGAGAAAAAAAATAATTTAAATCTACTATTTCATTTTGGGGAAATAATTTTATGTAGCAGCCAATAAATAAAAATAATAAGTACCTCATGTTTTTTTTAATTTAATAAGTAAATATTTCTTTAATGTAAAAAAAAGAGTTTAAACTTTAGCCTTTTATTATCTTAAAATTTAATGTTCTGTAAAAGCTGGTAAATGGATTAAATAATTTTCAAAGTCTATAACATAGAATTGCTCAATAGTTTCCTATCTTACATAGGATAATAAATTTTCAATGATTAGGCTTTATGAAATTTTTAAACTTTATTTTTTGTTTTTTAATCTTCTTTTCTTGTCAAAATGACAATTCTTTAAAAAAAGAAAATCCTTTTATTTTTACGATTGAAGAATTTGATCTAGAAAAAGATCAAATGAAGATTAATCTTGAAATTACAAATACATCTAATAAAACTTTAAAGGGAGAGAAATGGTCTTTACATTGGAATCAAATGCATGCTGGAATAATTCCAGAAAGTCTTCCAAAAGGAATCTCATTTGAATATGTTACTGGTCAAGCATATTATATTCTGACTTTCGATTCAAATTATTCAATAAAGCCTAATGAAAAAATTAATTTTTCATTTTCTCAAAAAGGAATACTAAAGAGAAAACCCTATGGACCTCTTGGTGCATTTATAAGAAATCATGAAACTGATGAATTATTTAATCTTCCTCTAACTTTTAATTGGAGAAATGCTAAAAATTTAGATAAACTCAATCATGATTCGCCAAAAGATAAATATAATTCAATGAGTGGTCTTTCTGTTTTATCAAATGATCAGCTTAATTGGATAATTCCAAATCCGAAGGAAATGATTTTTCAAAATAAATATAGAGATACTCCAAAAGAATTAATTATTAATTATACAAATAAAATTGAGATTGATACTTTAATTCTCTTAACGAGAATTAAAAATAGCACCTCAGTTAAAATTGAATTTAATAATAAAAAGGAAGCTAATGGTTTCGTGAAGTATGATAGTAATTTTAATAAGGAAGAATATTCTCTTAAAATAAAAGAAGATATAATTGAAATAAGAGCAAGTGATTACTCTGGAGTACTATATGCTTTTGAATCCCTTCATCAATTGTTATTAATTTCAGAAAATGAAAACAAAAAATTGCCCATTATTTCAATAAAAGACAGTCCTAGGTTTAAATATAGAGGATTCTTACTTGATGCTAGTAGAAACTTTTATGGAATAAATAAAGTAAAGCAAGTTATAGATTACATGACTCACTTTAAACTAAATAAATTAGATTTTAGACTAACAGATGATGAAGGATGGAGACTAGAAATTCCTGGAATACCTGAATTAACACAAATCGGAAGTAAAAGAGGTTTTACAAAAGATGAAACTGATAAATTAATCCCTATGTATGGCTCTGGAGCTTTTTCTGACAATAGCGGTTCTGGATTTTACACAAAGGATGAATTTATTGAAATCCTAAAATATGCTAAAAAAAGAAATGTTGATGTTCTTCCACAAATTGGTTTCCCTTCTCATGCAAGAGCTGCCATAAAATCTATGGAAGCTAGATATAAAAATTATATACTTAAAAATGATGAAGTTTCAGCTAATAAATATTTATTAAATGATTTTAAAGATCAAAGTGAGTATATATCAGCTCAACTATATGATGATAATATAATTTGTATTTGTCAGGAAAGCTCATATACTTTTTTTGAAAAAAT
>JAQWON010000049.1 GCA_029245825.1 Flavobacteriaceae bacterium | reverse complement strand
ATATCACCATTCATTACATTTTCAATTTCACTTGTCTCAACTTCAGAGCGAAGATCTTTAATTAGTTTATATGGATGCATTACATAGTTTCTGATTTGCGAACCCCATTCAATTTTCTTTTTTGCAGATTCAATTTCTTGTCTTTCCGAATTTTTTTTATCAAGTTCGATTTGAAATAACTGAGATTTTAGTAACTGCATTGCCTTATTTTTATTTTCTAGTTGAGATCTGGTCTCAGAATTTTCAATTACTATTCCGGATGGCCCATGTCTTAAACGAACAGCTGTCTCAATTTTATTCACACTTTGTCCTCCAGCTCCGCTAGATCTCATTGTCTCCCATGAAATATCAGATGATTTAATTTCTATTTCTATGTCACTAGTTATAAAAGGATAAACATAGACAGAAGCGAATGAAGTATGTCTTTTTGCATTACTATCAAAAGGAGAGATACGTACAAGTCTATGAACTCCATTTTCTCCTTTTAACCATCCGAAGGCATAATCTCCAGAAATTTCCATAGTGACAGTTTTAATTCCTGCAATATCTCCTGGTTGATTATTCAGTTCATTTATACTAAAACCTCTTTTTTCGGCCCACATTAAATACATTCGCATTAACATTTCTGCCCAATCACAACTCTCTGTTCCACCTGCTCCAGCAGTAATTTGAATAATAGCACTTAATGAATCGTTCTCTTCAGAAAGCATACTGCAAAACTCTATTTCTTCAAATAGTTTATTTACAGCTTCATAGTTTTGGATAACTTCAGTTTCATTTATTTCTCCTTCTTTATAAAATCCAATTAAAACTTCTAAGTCATCTAATTTTTGTTTTAGCAAATTAAAATCATCAACCCATTTTTTAAGTCCTTTAATATCACGCATAATATCTTCAGCCTTTTTTGAGTTATCCCAAAAAGCAGGCTTTAGAGTGAGGTTCTCAAGGGATTGTATTTTATTTATTTTTTCATCAATGTCAAAGATACCTCCTTAACGCACCTAGACGTTCAATAAGTCCTTTATGTTGATCAGAAGTAATCATATTGTATATTTAAGCAAAAATATATAAATCTATTTTCCTATTTTTAGCTTAATATGATTTTTTTAGTTTTTTTATAATTAATTGTTCTAATTAATATGTGCAATAAAAATATTTTTTGGATTTTATTTTTGATAAATTTTAGTTTTGGTTTTTCACAGATAATTAAAGATAAATCAAAACCTAATGAGACTACTTTCTTAAATAATACAAAAAAAAATCAAGGGTTTTTTACTTTGTTTCTAAAAGAGTATAAAAATCAGGTTTTACTCGAAATAGATGAATTTGAAAAGGACTTTCTATATATTAATAGCTTAAGTACTGGTATTGGGAACAATGACATAGGTTTAGATCGAGGTCAATTAGGCCGCGAAAGGATTGTATTTTTTAAGAAAATAGGTGATAAGATATTTTTGATTCAGCCAAACCTTAAATATCGAGCTATTACAGAAAACGAATTTGAAAAAAAATCTGTAAAAGAGGCTTTTGCGAAATCTGTCCTCTATGGATTTAAGATTGAAAAGGAGGTTAAAGGCAAGTATTATATAAACCTTACTCCTTTTTTATTACAAGACGCACATGGAGTTTCATTAAGATTAAAAAAAATGGGAGAAGGTAATTACAGAGTAGATGATTCTCGTTCTGCTATTAATTATAAAAAAATCAAGTCTTTCCCTCGTAATGTTGAATTTGATGTGATGCTAACTTTTAAAGGAGATCCAGAGGGTTTTTTAATTAGTTCTGTAACACCATCACCTGAAGCGATAACAGTAAATCAACATCATTCTTTTGTAAAATTACCTGATGGAAATTTTAGTCCCAGAAAATTTGATCCCAGAAGTGGTGGAATACCGTTTAAATACTTTGACTACTCATCACCTGTTAATGAGTCATTAATTAAAAATTTTATAATAAAGCATAGATTAGAGAAAATAAATCCAGACTTACAATTTAGTGAGCCATTAAAGCCAATAGTTTACTATATAGATCCAGGAATTCCTGAACCTATAAGATCTGCAGTTATAGAAGGAGGTAAATGGTGGAATAATGCTTTTGAAAATATTGGATATAAAAATGCTTTTAGAATAGAAATACTTCCAAAAGATGCTGATCCATTAGATATTAGATATAATGTTGTTCAGTGGGTTCATAGATCTACAAGGGGATGGAGTTATGGCGCTAGTGTAACTGATCCTAGAACAGGTGAAATTATAAAAGGACATGTTAGCCTAGGCAGCTTGAGAATCAGACAGGATTTTCTTATAGCACTTGGTTTAACAGAAGATCCCTATGCTTATAATCAAAATAAAGATCAGCAAATATTAGATCTAGCACTGAATAGAATTAAGCAGTTATCAGCTCATGAAATTGGCCATACATTAGGTTTTGCTCATAATTTTGCTGCAAGTGCTAAAGATAGAGCTTCGGTCATGGATTATCCTCATCCAAAATTAAAATTGATTGATGGTAAAATAAATTATGAAGATGCTTATAAAGACGGAATTGGTAATTGGGATAAAATTTCTGTAGCATATAGTTACAGTCATTTCCCTAAATCCATCGAAGAAGATAAGGCATTGCAAAATATATTGAAAAAAAGTATTGAAGAAGGGTATGAATTTATATCAGACTATGATGCAAGGCCAATTGGCGGAGCTCATCCATCTGCTCATTTATGGGATAATGGAGACAATTCTATTAATGAATTAAGAAATATTTTAAAAATTAGAAAGATAGCATTAGATAATTTCTACATTAATCATATAAAAGAAAATGAAACAGTCTCTTTATTAGAAGATCGTTTGGTTCCTGTTTATCTTCTTCACCGTTATCAAATTGAAGCAGTCTCAAAAATTATTGCTGGGCAAGAATATAGTTATGCTGTTAAAACTAATGGCAATGTTCCAAAGACTGAGATATTAAAAAAAAGTTTTCAAAAGGAAGCCCTTGATTTAATCCTATCAACTCTTAAACCAAAAAATCTTTCATTGCCAAATAGACTATTAGACCTTTTTCCAGCTCGCTCATATGGGTTTTCAAGAAACAGAGAAAGTTTTGATTCGCAAACAGGGCCCACATTTGATTACCTAGGAATTTCTGATATGTTAAGTGACAAAATCTTAAAACTTTTACTTCATCCTAATAGAGCTTCTAGATTAGTTCAACAAAAGGCATTAGATGAAACTCACTTTTCACTTTTTGAAATGATTGATCAAATTTTTGAATCAACTATAAAAAACATCCCTAATCAGTCATATAATAGAGAACTGCAAAATATAGTCAATTTCAATGTTTTAAAGAATTTAATGAGTTTAGGAGCAAGTGACTATGCTTATCCTCAGGTAAGAGCTATTGTTTATGAAAAATTATTAGAAATTAGATCTTGGTTGAGAGAAAATAATGAAATTGAATACAAACTTTATTTTATCTCAGAAATAGATCGGTTTTTTGAAGACCCTGAGGTTTATAAAGAAACTAATTCCTTGAGAATACCAGATGGCTCTCCAATAGGAATTTATGATTGCGATTTAAATTTTTTATGGAAATAAATTTAACCAGCGACACAGTAACTCGCCCATCTGAAGAGATGCTTAATGCTATGAGTAAAGCTTCTGTTGGGGATGATGTTTTTAAAGAAGATCCAACAGTAAATCTATTAGAAAATAAGTTATCTAAACTTTTCGGAAAAGAATCTGCATTATTTTTCCCCTCTGGGACTATGGCAAATCAAACGGCAATAAAGATAAATACGGAGCCTGGCGATCAATTAATTTGTGATCATAATTCTCATGTTTATAATTACGAAGCTGGAGGTGCAAGTTTTAATAGTGGCGTTTCTTGCAGATTAATTTTTGGAGATCAAGGAAGAATTTT
>JAQWON010000036.1 GCA_029245825.1 Flavobacteriaceae bacterium | reverse complement strand
CTAATGCATTTTTAAATAAAATGGTGTCATCATTAAGCAAAATATAGAAATCATAATCATTTTTTGCCTTTGCTATTTCCCAGGCTAAATTCATTCCCTGTGCCCAATATTTATCTTCTCCAATGTTAAAAATATTTATGTTATAATTGAGTTCATTTATTGCATCAATAGTGCCATCACTAGAATTAGAATCAGTGATGTAAATATCAAACTTAGTCTTATCATAATCCAAATTTCTTATTATTGAATCTATGCATTTCAATGTTATTGTCTTTCTATTAAATGTAGTAAGAAGAATAGCTGTTTTTTTCATTTGAACCAAATTTTTGGTAAATCAATATTTGGAAGCTTCGTGTTTGGTGAATCTAATTCATGAGGGAAATCAACAGTCTTTTTATACGGTCCTATTCTATTTTTATTTAAAAAAGTAAATTCCATTACCTTGGGAATTTCTATACCCTTATATTCATATACACCACAACAATTATTTGGATGAATATGAACAATCCTAAAGTTTTCTAGTAATTTTTCAAATGTAGAATTTATTGTATTGAAACCTATTCTAGTAAAAAGCATATCTAAATCATGAAATTCTATTATCAATATTCTAAAATTTAATAATATTTCCTCTTTTGCGCTCAAAATAACACTGTATTCCCAACCCTCAATATCCATTTGCAAAATACTATCATTGTTTGGCACAGTGTTTTTAATCCAAGTCTCCAATGTTTGATATTTAGAATTGTTTATAATCCCTAAATATTTTTTTGTGAAAATCAAATTCTTGTGATTCACAGGAGAATTTTCAACAGACCAATCACACATATAGGATTTGATACCATAGTTTTTTGCTAGATCAAGTTCAAAAGAACAATTGTCTGAGGTGCCTGGGGAAAAACATGTTTTTATTCCTTCTAAATCATTAGGAATCAAATATCCCCCATCAAACTTGGAGCCAATCCTCATTAATTCAAAATTGCCCTTTATTGGCTTTAAATTCTTAATAAAACTCGTTACTTCTTCAATGTTAGATTCCATTGAAACAAGTTTCTTTGAAAAAAATTTAAGAATACTGTGAATTGTATTTTTAATCATTGCTTTATTTAGATAAAAAATTTTTCATTTTTTTATACAGATCTTGCTTTTTGACAATAACTTTGTTTTTAAGCATTCTCATTTTAATGAGATCTTGACCAATTTGTCCGATCTGAACTCTAAGTAATTTCTTTTGCATTATATGAGATTCTATTACCATATTTGAAAACATACCAACAACATAATCTGAAAAATAATTTAACATTAGAGAATCACAAAATTTTATCACTTTGATTTCAAATTTATTAGATATAATATCATGTAAAATGTGATTGAATTTGTTTACTTCTGCTTTAGGATGTATTTTAATTACTAACTGATAATCAGAAAATTTTATTTCTCCTTTTGTTTTCAAGTTTTCAAAACAAAACAAAATTTCTTTCAATATAGAATATTCATCATATCCCAAGATGCAATTTCCATATTTGTCTTTGCCAAAATTTAATTTTATGTCATCAGAAATGAAAAGGATTGTTTTCTTTTTGTCATTCAAATTTAATTTTTCAAAAAACTCCACTTTAGAAATATCCGGACTAAATAATTTCACTTTTTCATAATATGGATTGCCCGTTATTTTAATAATTCCCCTCGGAATTCCTTCGCTGATTGCTTCTTTTCTAGCCAAGTCATCAAGGACACAAATTTCGTCACCAAAGCAAACCTCATTATTAAAACTAAATCTTTTGTAATAATTGGTCCAATGATCTATGAATGAATATACTTTTATTTTATTCAAATAAAATTTGCGCCATTGGTGTTCAAAATTATTAATTGATGTTCCGCAAAAAATATAGTTTGGCTTAAAAGAATTGAAAATATTGTGCGCTTTTTTTTCTGAAAAATTAATTCTTTGGACAAACGAATTATACTTTTCATCAAAAGAACTTTGTTTATTAGTAAAAATTATAAAATCTTTTTTGTAAATTTTTTTAGCTCTTATAAAATCATCAATTAAAGAAAATACAACATTAGCTCCTCCTGGATCAGAAAAAACAAAAATTGCTTTACTTTCAAAGATTTTTTTATCTAAGTTCATCTAAATTATTCCAAACTTTTTTAAATGCCTCAATAATTAACTTAACATCTCTATTAGAAAGATCATGCAGACACATTTCATAGCCCAAAAAGGTATTGTCATGTAAATTTTCTGCTATCGGACAGATCCCTTTATCATAACTAACCTCTCTTTTACAAATTTCAGAATTCCATGGAAAGCCCTGGGAACCATAAGCTATTTTTTTTTGGAAAATTGGCAACAAATGAATATTTGCATATCCCCCTATTAAACCTTCTACCCCTTCTGCCTTTAAAGCAGAGATAATTTTTTCTCTACTAACTTTAACTTTTTGTACATCTAAAATCAGGGGGTAAATATAAAATGAATGAGTGCAATTGTCTTTGATAACAGGTGTTCTCAAGCCCCTTAGATTTTGAAGTCCGGCACTTAATTGCTCTGCTATATCCTGTCTTTTTGAAACAAATTTTGAGATTTTTTTTAATTGTTCTATTCCTATTGAGCATTCTATTTCTCCAAGCCTAAAATTATACCCAACCATATTTGTTATATCATTTACTCCCTTGCCCTCAACAACTGCCTCTGCATGATTCCTTATCAGCTGAAGCCTTTCAAAAATTTTCTCATCATTTGTAACTATTATACCTCCCTCTCCAGTATTAATATGTTTATGATAATTTAGGCTATAACCTCCTACATCAGAAAAAGTACCTGTTAATTTCCCTTTGTAAAATGATCCAGGAGCTTGTGCTGTATCAGTAATTAATTTTAAATCATTTTTGTGGGCAATCTTTCTCAAAGCATCTGCATCACAGGGATGTCCAAAAATATCAATTGCAAGGATTGCTTTAGTCTGAGGAGAAATATTTTTTTCTACAGAAATAGGATCTAAATTAAAAGTTTCTTCTTCAATATCAGCAAAAACAGGAATAGCATTCCAATGAAGAATAGCTGTTGCACTTGCACACATAGTCCATGGAGATACAATAATTTCATCACCAGGTTCAATCCCTATAGCGCCAATTGCCGCTATCAATCCAGATGTCCATGAATTTACTGTAACTGCATGTTTTACTCCAAAATATTCTTCACACTTTCTTTCAAATTCCTGTACTTTGGGTCCTCCGAAAAAATCAGGTTCCCAACAACCCAAAAATTTTGACAAAACGCCAGATTCGACTACTTTTTTAGCCGCATTAACCTCTTCCAAACCAATTGGATTATAGCTATTGTATTTGTAATTAATCGTTTTATTGCCTCCAAATAAGGCAAGTTTTGAATTTTTCATGCCCTTTTAAATTTTTTTAATTTTTTAATTATATGATCCGATAGATCGTATATTCTAAACTCATCATCTAAAGTTGAGTAATTATATTCTCTTTTATTTAAAATATGGGAAATTAATTCATAGGTATGCAGTCCATATGAATTTATATCTGTATCCTCTATTTTAAGAGACCTCAAGTTTTTATAACCACTAAAAACTATATCTTCTTGAGGTTCATATATTTCTATTTTACCACCAAAATCATATATTCTAAATCTCTTTTTTTCAAAAATTAAATCCATTTCAATTAAACTGAATTTTCTTTCATCTAATGCATGAAATATAGCTGCTATATTTTTGCCGTTATATTTATAATTAACGGAAAAAGTAATTGATTCGTCATCAGATGAATAATCATTTATGTAGTTAATTACTTTTACAGACTTCTTGTCATAACTTGAATCAAAGAAAAAATTTACTAAATCAATTAGGTGGGACCCATTGTTCTTAATCCCTTTTGAATATCTAATATTAATGTTGATTAAGTCTCCAAACAAATGATTTTGAATATTCCCCCTTAATTCCCTAAAAAATGGAAGACTTTTTCTGTAATAATTTATATAGGTCTTATTTAGTATTTTTTTGAAATCCGAAATATTCAAATTTCTATTTAAAAAAGGCTTTTCAATTAAAAATAATTTAACTTTCTCAATAGATTTTAATTTATTTAAATGGTAAACATTAGTTTCAGGATCGGCCGACAAAACTATTAAATCAGTAGGCGTATAATTTGAA
Organism: Flavobacteriaceae bacterium; assembly: GCA_029245825.1. GTDB lineage: Bacteria > Bacteroidota > Bacteroidia > Flavobacteriales > Flavobacteriaceae. Next base: position 16,316 of record JAQWON010000036.1, on the reverse strand, counting down.
TCAATTGAACTTAAATATTTTATCCCTATCCCATATTTTTTTTTTGCTAATTTTAATTTCTCCGGATCTATATCTATCAAATACTTGATCTTAAAATTTTTATGATAAAAAGCAGACTTTGTATGAGTTAGAAATACATCAGAATCATTATTGTAATCATATAACATCCCAATGTTCCCTAATCCAATTATAGTTACAGAAAATTGATTAATCTCTTGGTCCATTTGCTATAAGTTGATATGGGGCATTGCTTGTTCTTGAATCTTTTATTAAATCTAAAAGATGTAAATTCTTTCTTAAGTAATTTATGACATCAAGTGCACGAAAAGAAAATCCAAGTTCTCTATGTAATTTTTTTATGATTTTTTTAATCAAAAGATAATCTCCTTTATCATCAAGAGTTACTCTCAAATTAGGCCAAAATAATTCCTTTGGTGCAAGAATCCCATATATATTGTACTTGTTAGTCCTATATATATATGAGCTAACATTTTCTCTGTCATATTTGTTCTTTGTCAAACTAGAAATCTGAGACAACAATTTTGTGGAAAAAACCTGCACATCAAATCCATCAGGATAACTTCTCAAATGGGAATTAGAAACATAATCATAATTATTTTCAATGTAAAATAAAATGATTTCATCAACTATGTTTGGATCAATTAATGGACAATCTCCTGTTAATTCTACAATAACATCAGATTTGAATTTCTTGTGAGCATTTAAAACACGTAAAAGCACATCATCTTCAGATCCCCTATAATATTTTACGCTCAATTTGTCGCATAAATCAACTATCGGCTCATCTGTTTCATTTATGGTTGTCGCTATTACAATTTCATCAATTAATTTAGCTCTTTTAACTCTGTTTATCATAAACTCTAGCATACTCATTCCTTTTAGGGCTTTCAATAAAACTTTCCCTGGAAGTCTAGAACTTGTCATTCTAGCTTCAATAGTTGCTATAATATTTTTTTTGTTTTTTTTCAGCCCAATCTAGATTTTAAAATATATAATTTTTTGTTATCAGAAGTTAAAATATATGCGTTTGGATAAGGATCATTTAACATTCTTATTTTGTTATGTAAAAAGAGTGCTGGCTTTTTTTTAATTTCATTTAATGTTATCTCCGAATCCTTAGGCTCTCTTCTTTTAAATAAAGTCGCTTCTTCGTGTTTTTGAGGCGTCAAATTATATTTCCCATTAATAATATCAAGTGTTGCCAAAAAACCTATTTCAGTAATTCTCGAAAAAATTTCTTCCAACGAGCCTTCTAGTGAAAATGAAATCTGTTTATATATGTCTCCATCATCTATTTTTTTTGTCATTTTAAAAATAGTTACACAAGATTTTTTTTCATTGTTAATGATTTGATTTTGAAGTGGAGAGCCTCCCCTATATTTAGGCAAAGGACTTGGATGAAGCATTATACAGGTGTAATTATTAATGAAAAAATCTTTAACCATCCAACTCCAACCATACCATAAAATAATATTTGGATCAAAAGATTTTAATTTTTCAGAATCAAATTCCTCTTTTGTTCTAAAAATTAAAAACTCATTTTTTTTATAAAATTCTTTTTCCAGTCTGTCATAAATTTCTATTGCCCAGGATCTATAGGTAACACATGCTATTCTCATTGTTCATTGGTTTATTTCTCTGATTAATTCAAAAGCTTCAGCATATTCATTATTACTTTGCATGCCCCTATATCTTGCCAAAGATTCAAGCCCCTCAAAAGACCTAGGGTATGGGAAAGGTTTAATTTCAGATTTGTATTCTTTCAATGCATTCCATTTTTTTTGCAAATCATTTTTGCTTATAGATTCAAAAAAATTTGGTTTGAAAGTTTTGGTAAATCTCCACTCACTGGAGGACAAAACTTCGTAAGAATAAAGTTTTGAAACAAAACAGCTGCTTCCAGGTCTGGTAGCCATAAGAGTTGATTTGTGAACAATTGAATGATCATTATTCGCGTCCTTATCTGAATGAGTAAAAACTATATTCGGCCCAAATTCAATTACTTCATTCTCAATAATTTTATTAATATTTATGATCGGAATCTGATCCAATCTACCACATTTTAAATTGTAAAACTTAACATCGCTAACACCAAGTAGTTTTAGTGCATTTAAGCCACACTCATTTCTTTTGTTTATTTCATTAATTACCACTTCATTATCAATATCAGTATATCTACAACTGGAGCCTTCGGCAATAAATATTACTCTAAAAATATTTTCTTTTGAGTATTTTGAGATAATCCCTCCACAGCCAATGATGTCATCATCAGGATGAGCAGAGATAATTAAAATTTTATTCATAGTTTGCATCTTTCCTTAATAATGACAAAATATGAGAATTATAATATTTCCCATTATAAAAATAATGTTCCCTTAAAGTAGCGTCAATTTTAAATCCAAGAGATTTAAAAAAAGCTAGCTTTTTTTTATCAATTTCATAAATTTCAACCCATAATTTGTTCATGTTTAATGTTTTAAAGCCATAGTTTAGGATTAGTTTTATAGCCGTTGGAGAGTATTTTTTGTCAATCCATTTTGAGTTTTTCCCTATATAGAAATGAATATCACCGTGTTTATTAGGCCAATCTATATAAGTAATTCCTGTTACACCTATTACCTCATCTATCTTCATATCAACAATGACAAACATTTCAAATCTATTGTCATTAACCATCTTAAAATACCAATCTTTCTTTTGAGTTAAGGAAAACTCCCTGTATTCTCGAAAATACCTCCTCAAATTATCATCATTCCTCCACTTTTGAATGATAGGTAGATCATCAAGTTCAATGGCTCTTATTCCAAGATCATTTAAAACTACCATAGTATATGTTCTTTTCTTATACAATCCCCCTTTTCAACATCTTTTTTTAATCTCTTGCCTATTATATCGTCTATATCATTCACTGATACAGCTGCCTCAGGACAAGGTCTTTGAAATTGTATGTCTTTTATATTTAAAATATCTCCCGAGGATTTTTTTTTAATTAATCTAATTGCCCTTCTCTGCAAAACAACAGTTTCTGCTTCATTTTCCTCAACTTTTTTCATACTAGATCCCATTGCTTGTTCTAGTAACCTTGTATCATCTACCATTTTTTTCCAACTTTTTGGATCCATAGAAAATGGATGATCAGGACCATCTCTTTTGGTATCATCAGTAAAATGCTTTTCAATAACTTTTGCACCCAAAGCGACTGCGCCTAAAACTGTTACGCCTCCATGAGTATGATCACTTAGACCCAAAATTGTATCTGGGAATAAAGTTTCATATGTTTTTAAAACATTTAAATTTATGTACTTAAAATTCTCCTCTTTACCTGTATAATTTGTGTTACACTGCATCAAGATTATGTTTTCATTTATTGATTTTAAAATTTTTATAGCATCTATAACTTCTTGCATAGTAGATGCCCCTGTAGCAAATAATACTGGTTTTTTTGTTTTTGCAACTTTGGTAAGCATAGCTTTCCAAGCAATATCTCCAGATCCTATTTTAAATGCAGGAACAAATTCATCAATATAATCAACAGTATCCAAATCATAAGGTGTCGTAAAAAAAGTAATATCTATCTTCTCGCAATAATCTTTCAATTCAACCGTCCAAGATCTAGGCACTTCTGCATCTTTGTAAACCTCAAAAATTGATTTTTTCCATGCCGCCTGATGGCTAAATTTCGAACCCAAATTTTTAAACCCATAATCGCTTACATACTTTGTGACATCATGATGTTGAAATTTAACAGCGTCCGCTCCAGATTCTTTAGCAAGTTTTATAAGTTTTTTAGCTCTCTCAATATTCCCATCATGATTGGCTGCTATATCAGCAATAAAATATGTAGGATATTTATCTCCAATAAAACGACTCCCTATTTTAATATCTTTTCTCATTTCTAAAGTTTTTTTTAATAGAATCAATTGTGCCTTTTATACTTGGTAATTTACGATTAAATTTCTTTTGATACAATGAACAATCTATGGATTGATCTCTTCTTCTGTTGGCTATTTTTATGTTATCCTTTATGGATCCTTCTTGTATATAATCTAAATTTAGTTTTAATGCTTTTAACAACTCCACCCCAAAAAAATATTTAGAACAATTTTGATTTCCTGAAACATGTAATATTTTAAAATCAATTGTTTCACAATTAATCAAGAAATCTAATTCTTTAATCAAATCCCAAATTGATATTGGATTAAATATGACATCATTAAATAGCGTAATTGTTCTTTTTGAGTTGACTGAGCTAATAATCCATTCGACAAGGCTATTCCCTCTCCTGTAAAAATTAATTCCTACAATTGTAGTCCTTACTATAATTACATTACTTCTACTAGAATTCAGCATGAAAAATTCACCTATTTCTTTTGTTTTCCCATAAACATTATTTGGATTTGTATAATCTTTTTCTTTTGATTTATTATTAATTAAATTAAATACAGCATCCGATGAAATATAAATTATTTTAACTTTTTCATTTACATATTGAATTAGTTTTTTGACAGAAAGTGCATTAATTTTGATTGCTTCCAATGAATTTGCTTCACAGAATTCGGCATCAGTTATTGCTGCACAGTGAATAATTATTTGAGGGTTTGACCATTCAACCAAAGGTTTATAATTACTATTAGATAAATCAAAAGACTTATATTTAAGATGAGTAACAAAATCGCTTCTCCCTGTGGCAAAAACTTGATGTTTTTTTGAGAGTTCAAAAGCCAAAGCTGAACCCAACATTCCTGAAGCACCTGTTATCAAAATCCTCATTAGTTTAATCTTTTAAATCCATCATGACAAACTGAGGAATCCAGCAAACTATCAATATTAAGCTCTTCATTCTCACATTTGCTAATCAAAAAATATATGTCATCTAGATTATCAAAATACTTGTCAATTACTTTAGTATCATGTGCAATAGAAGCATAAAAAGTTGTACTTGCTAAAAACCCTTTTTTAAGCATCTCTTGCGTGATCAATGTCTTGTATTTCAGCTTATTTTTACTGTTGAAAGAATAAGAAGCTATCGATGGCAATCCAACTACTTTTATTGACAAATTATGCTTCTCTGACAATTTTTTCCACTTACTCACAACATCTTTCCCAGTATCTGTTATTACATTCCAGGAATTTGTTTCTTCCATAACTTCGAGTGTTTTTAAAGCTGCTGTGGGACCAATTCTTTCTGTCCAAAAAGTACTACTAATAAATGTAGACTGAGCATATTCCATAACATTCCTTTTCCCTACCACGGCATTAATTGCATATCCATTCCCCAAAGCTTTCCCAAACATTGCTATATCTGGCTGAACCGAATATTTTTTAAAAAGCCCCCCAAAAGTTTCTCTAAATCCTGAAGTACATTCATCAAAAATTAAAACAATATTATTCTCAGTTGCTAATTTTCTAACTTTTTTTAGAAAATCATTTTTAGGAGGAAAATTACGCTGGACTTCCATCTTTATAACTCCAATTTCTTGATTATTAACAATCTCCTCTAATCCTTTAAAATCATTATAAGAAAAAGGGAAAACTGTGTTTTTTAAATCTTTAGGCACACCCAATGGATTTAATCCTGGTATTAAATGATTAGCCAAACCATCGTGGTTTTCTTCATTGTGATTTACAGATAAATACCAATCATGCCATCCATGATATCCACAAATGGCTACTTTATCTCTACCAGATGCAGCCCTACCAATTCTTATAGCAATTGCATTTGCTTCACCACCACTCCTTGAAAATCTTACCATTTCTGCCCACGGATTAATTTCAATTAATTTTTCTGCTAAGTATATTTCCTCAGGGCAATTTAGAGTTGACATATTTCCGTTTTTTATATTTTTTAAAACAGCTTTGTCAACCTTATCATGGCCATATCCTAAAGAATTTGTTCCTATACCCATAATTGACATATCATTTAACAACTTGTTTTCCAAATCCCAAACCTTATATCCTTTCGCTTTAGAAAAATAGGATGGCCATAGCCCTGGTAAAAACATTTCTGGCCTTTTTGATAATAACATAGTTCCCCCAGGGATTATTTTTTTTGCTTTTTTATATAGTTTGTGTCCTTTATTAGTCATTTTTTAACGATTTTAGATAACCTTCGTTACGGATAATATTTTGGTTTATTTTCAAATTATTTTTCATTATAAAATCAACATACTCCCTCCAAGAGAGTTCAATTCCCAATTTCTGAACCAATATTTTAATTAATTTAAAATCTATTTTTTCATCAACAGTCATTCTAATTGAATTAAAATTTCCTTGGCACGGATAGTTTGCTGAAACAAATTCATTTTTATTATAAAAAGTTGAGTTCATTTTCATATAAGGCGTAACATGTTCTCTCTCAGAATTTAATTTTGCTTCTAACCAAGTCTTTTTTAAAGAATCAAAAGTAAAAATTTCAACATCTTGCCCATCAGGGTAATTTTCAACTAAAGTATTGGAACAATAATCTAATTTATTATTGATTGTGAAATCAACCATCTGATCAATAAGAACTGGATCAATAAGCGGGCAATCAGATGTTACTCTAACAATATAATCAGGTTTAAATAAAAGACTTGCTTTGTAATATCTATCAAGAACATCATTTTCATTCCCCCTAAAAATATCACATCCCCATCGTTTACATTTAACTTCTATTTTATCATCTTCTAAAGATTTTGTTGTAGCAACTATTACATTATCTATATTATTACATCTTAATAGTCTCTCTATATGGATTTCAAGCAATGATTTCCCATTAATTTTTTTTAAAATTTTACCTGGAAAACGAGTGCTTCCCATCCTAGCTTGAGTAATTAGGTTGATCTTTAGGGCCATTTAGATGGATTTAAAAGGTTCTTGTTTACAATATTTATTGAATCAATCTCCTCAACTAACTCCTTGTCTATTTGTAATTGAACGGATTTGATGTTTTCACTTAGCTGCAGTTTAGAATCCACGCCCATTAAAACTTTTTCTACGTTTTGCTGTGCTAAACAATAAGACAATGCCATACTTGAAATATTAACATTATACTTTTTAGAAAGCTTTTTTAATTCTCTTAATTCATTTTTTAATTTATTTATTGGATATACGTTTTCAAGGCCAGATTTAAAAAATAATCCTTGCAAAAAAGCTGATCTTATATGAATAATTTTCCCTGAATTTTTAAGTTTTTTGATAACCTCTCCTCTATGTAACTTATTGTCAAATAAATTAAATGGTAATTGAACCAAATTTACCCTATCTTCTTTAATTAAAAATTCTACTTGTTCATTCGTATATACTGATACGCCAATATTTTTTACCAACTGGTTGTTTTTTATAGCATTAAAACTTCTCATCTTGTCTCTGAAATCATAATAACTTTGAAAAGAATGGAACATTAGTGTCTCTATATTTTTAACGTTTAGGTCTCTCAAAAATTTTATTACTATAAATTCAATATTTTTCTGATTTAATTTTTCTGGAAGTTTAGTGTTTATTTTAAATTTATTTCTTCGTCTTTCTTTATGATAATCCCCGATAATCTGATGAGAATTACCATAAGATTCGGCAGTATCCAAAATCTTAATCCCAGATCTAAAGGCAAAATCTAAAATTTTAAACACTTCTTCCCTAGAAGGTTTCCCTAATTTATTATTTATTCCATATTTGAGACCAAACTGAACAGTCCCTAAAATTAATTTTTCCATTATATGATTAATCATAACTTTCTTAATTATTTATGATATCTGAATAATCCCCTATCCGATAAGATTTACCATCTTTAAGATCAATTACTTTAGAACATTTTTTTAAAGTAGTTGTCCTATGAGCAACTATCATTATTGTCAGCTCTTCACTTAGATTCTCTATTGCTTTCATTACTTCATCTTCAGTCCTAGTATCTAGAGCGCTTGTAGCTTCATCAAAAACTATAACATCCGCGTTTTTATATAAAGCTCTTGCTATTCCTATTCTTTGCCTTTGCCCTCCTGAAAGTCTAATTCCTCTCTCCCCGACAAAAGTCTGATACTTTTTTTCCCAAGATTCAATAGTTCTATGAATTTGGGCTTTTTTCGCAGATTTTTTGACACGCTCAAAATCAATTTTGTTTTTGGGAATTCCAAAAGCTATATTTTCAGCAATTGAGGTATCAGATAAAAAAATTTGTTGTGGAACATGAGCTATTCTGGTTTGCCAATTCCTAATATTTTTTTTAGAAATTACTTTATCATCAACTGACAAAAATCCTTTTGATGGTTCTAACAAACCCATTATCAGGTCTAATATTGTGCTTTTCCCACTGCCCGTAGTTCCAACAAATCCGATTCTATCGCCTTTGTTTATTTCTATGTCAACTTTATTCAAAATAAATGGAGAATTAGCCACATATTTAAATGAAATATTATTTAATTTAATTTTTTCCTTGAAAGACAAAGGTTTTAAATTTTTGTTAATTGCTTGGGGAGGTATTTTTTGAATTAATAGCTCAAGTGTATCTTTCAAAGTTTCTTTTGAAACATTCATAACTGTCCATTTAGAATAAGCCATTTGCATTATTGGAAGAAGTCTCTGAGCTCCAAGCGCAATAGCTCCAAGTGTAGGAATTACAGAATTTAATCCGCTTGTTTTTGAAGTAAAAGACAAAGCTAAAACAGCAATAAAAATCATCCCTAAAGCTTCTAAAACAAACCGTGGGCCTCCACTAATAATTTCAACCTTTGCTTGAGCATTTCTTAATGGAATGTCAGAGTCTTGATATATTTCAAAATAAGTTTCTTGTGTCCCATTAATTAAAACATCTCTAATTCCACCCAATCCTTCTTGCAAGGCTTTAATTATATTTACTTGATTAGAATTTATTATTTCACTATGAGTTGAAATACTTTTTTTTGCTAAAAAAATAAGTATGTAATACATTATTCCGAAACTAAAAAATCCAGTAAAAACCATAATCGGATTTATTGAAATCAATGCACTTGTAATAATTAAAATCATTAGAGCTGAACTACTTAAAATCAGACCAGAAAAAATTACGTTAGAAACTACTGCATTTACTTTATTGGCAATTGTAGCAATTACTTCACTACTATTTCTCGAAATATGGAATGAATATGGCTGATATAAAGTTTTTTTATAAACAGAAATACTAATATCATTCCCAATTGAAAAAGTCAATTTTGATTGAATCCACAGCAATAAAAGTCTCATGGCCGCAGATAAAACAACACACAAACAAAATAATAAAGTAAAAGGCATCAAAATTTTGTCAGGGCCACTAATACCAAAAAAAACAATAAAAGGTTCTGTCAAATCATTGCCATATAATTCTTCTGGGGATGACAAAGCAGCTAAAAAAGGAATAATTGATCCAATACTTAAAACCTCAGTAAAAGAAGAAATTATACTTAAGATAAAAACTAAAACTAGTTTAATTTTTTTCTCTCTTTTAATTTCTTTCCATAGTTTTTTTAATAGAAAAAGTAAAGATTTATTAGATAAATTTGCCATCAATTAATTTATTATTGTTCTACAATTTTTTGAAACAGATTTTCAATTGTTTTAGGAGTACTTATTTTATTGTAATTCTTAAACCCCTTGAGATGTTTAGATCTTAAGTTAAATTTGTCTTTAAGATTTAAAACCCTCTTGTCGTTTCTCATAATTTTGTATACACTGATAGATTTTTGGGGCTGAAAAATTAGAGATGTTGAAAACAATGATATTTTATATCTATATTTCAACTCCATAACTTCAAAAGGAATATTTTTTTTAATCACTTTGTCAAAATTAAACTCATCAAAACTTGCTCTGCATTCTGGATGAGCTTTGCAGTATACTCTCAAATTTTTGCTGTGGCAAAATTTGATAATTGAATTATAATAGTCCATTTGGATCTTTATGTTTATAACATCATCACTAATTAAAAAAATAATTATATCACTGTCATATATGTCAATATTTTCAGATCCATTAAATCCATGGGCGTGGGAAAAACTTTGAATAAAATTAGAGGCCTTATAATTGAGTTCCTTTACTAAAATAAAGGAATTTTTATTTCCTCCTTCTGTAGGCATTAAGTGATATTTGAATCTATTCATATAAATAAATTTCCAGTAAATAAATTTTAAAACATTTTTCAAATTAGTTTTACTATATCCATATTTTATTATAATTATTATTAGCTTAAATAAATCTACTTTATTAAAATAATTTAGGTGACTAACTGGGAAAACTTTAGTTGGAATTTTATATTTTAAAATTAGATTATCAAGCTTATCCCAACAGCATTCATGAAAAACAATGAATTCGTTAGATTTAGAAAATATCCTGTCAAATTTCTTTCTGTCAAGAAAAATCTTGTCAAAGATTAAAATTTCTTTAAAATTTGATAATTGAAGACTTTTAAACATTTTAAAAATTTTTATATTTCTAGCAACTATAACATTAGCCTTTACTTTGCTTTTATTTTTCAAAAACCAAAAAGGTAGGGTAGAAGCTATAAATAAGACTTTCATTTTATCTATTAATTATATACGGTTTTTATTTTTTTAAGTGTTCAATTAGCTTATTAAATTCTTCTAACCCAAGAGAAATATCATCATCATTTTTTTTTGAGGTACCTATGCAATACGGATTTAAAAATGTATTCTTATTAAGAACCTTTAACAAATACTTTTTGGCTGAAATCTCTATTTTTTTGTCATATCCCAAAGTCAATTCATCTATTTCTTTTTTATCCTGAATAGAATCCAAATGAATTAACCCAGGCATCTCCTTAAACCAAGGGAGTCCGCATATAATAGTTTTGTAACCATTTAATGCTCTTTCTATAGCCAATGTTCCTCCTATAGTAATGGGAATATAATTAGTGCTTGTGTTTTTTGTGATTTTAAAATCAAAATTTAAAAAGAAGCAGTTATATTCTTTCATTTGCTTCATAAATTCTAAATTTTTATAAATTGATACTTTCGTCAGAAAAATTGATGGAGGATCAATGTACATTTTTGAACCTGGGTGCTCCTTATAAAATAAATCATCCATATAACCAATACTCCTTATTTTATGTATTATTTCTATATGGTTTGAATAATCCCCCCCCTCGGGAAAAGAGGTAGCCTCAGGCTGATAATGAGCAGCAATTAATAGGGTTTTTTTATTTTTTGTTTTATCATGAAATTCTTCATCAGTTAGTGCCTCTCTGACATATTTTTTTAAAAATTGATTTTGCCGTCTAACTATTTTTAATGAACTAGCAAAACCTAAAATATTTTCTTCAAACTGAAATATTTTAGCATTGTTCTTCTTTTTTTTGACATAAAATATTTTTTTTAGTCCTCTCAAATTTAATATCAAAAGTGCAATAATATAAGATGTTTTATAGGCTGAAATTTTATTATTTGATTTTGGATAATATCCCTTGTTCAAATTTTCTAAAAAAGCCTCTATTTTTTTTTCATATTTATGTTTGTTTTTTTTATACATAAATATTTCTCTTTTGAATATATTGCCTTTTTGTTTTAAGGCTAATAATCTTCCATCAATAACATTAGAATATAGATAAAGTTGAATTACATTGAGTTTTTGACAAGAAATTGAAATTAAAATATCTTGAAGATGATGAACTACGCCTGTCATCAGAATTACATGTTTAATTTCATATTTTTTTAGGTAAAATATAATTTGATTAATTAAGATTAATGATTTAATCCTATTATATTCATTCATAAAACTTTCAGAAATCCATCTATCAAATATTGGAGACCACCAATTTAATTCATCCCTTATTTTTGAAAGGTCCTCATACTCTATGGGATCCTTTTTTAATTTTCTTTTCCCCGAACTCCCATCATAAACCCAAAATCCATAATCATCAAGAATAATTAAATCTTTATTATTCCAAAGGCCTTTTTTTACAACTTCATTGGGAAACGTAATGAGCACATTATTTTTCATTATCTATAATCAAACAGTTTTTTGTAAATCAGAAATAAAACATTTATCATTTTGCTCATATTGAATTGCTTAAACATGGGATTTAATTAGATCTCTCAACTCTTCAACTGATAAAAAGTCTTTGTTTTCTCCTGAATTATATGAAAATCCTTTTCTTACCTTTTTCAAATTATATTTCTCAGAATAAATTTCAGGTTTGATGTATTTTGAATTAGGTAATGTTATATAGTATTTTCCAATGTCATAAGTGAAATCTGAATCAGATGTACTTATCATTTCTTCATGGATTTTTTCTCCTGGCCTAACCCCAATAATTTCTTTTTTTATATTAGGGGCTATGGCTTCAGCTAACTCCATTATGTTATAAGATGGAATCTTGGGAACAAATAATTCTCCTCCTAAAGAATTTTCAATTGCATAAAAAATAATTTCTATACTTTCTTTTAGAGTAATATTAAACCTAGTCATCTTAGGATCAGTAATAGGGATTAGTCCATTTTTCTTCATTTTCATGAAAAAAGGAATAACAGAACCTTTTGATCCCATTACATTTCCATATCTAACTACCGAAAATGAAATTGAAGATCTCCCTTTAAAATTGTTAGCTGCTATAAATAATTTGTCAGAAGTTAATTTTGTTGCTCCATACAAATTAACTGGTGAACATGCTTTATCAGTAGAAATTGCTATAACTTTTTTTACCCCAGAATCTAATGAAGCACTTATCACATTTTGAGCTCCATTAACATTAGTTTTTATGCACTCATCAGGATTGTATTCTGCTATTGGGACATGCTTCATCGCTGCAGCATGTATAACATAATCAACATTTTTGAAGGCTCTTTTTAATCGGTCTTTATCTCTTACATCTCCTATAAAATAACGTATAAAAGGATATTTTTCCTCCGAATATATTTTAGACATCAAAAATTGTTTCTGCTCATCTCTAGATAAGATTATCAACTTTTTTAGCTTTTTCTTAGTTTTAATTAAATGATCTGTTATGGCACGCCCTAATGAACCTGTCCCTCCTGTAATTAAAATCGATTTATTATTTAATTCCATTTTATTTGTTTTTCATTAATTAGTTTTTGAATTAATTCTATATATCAAATATTATACCATGCTGCTCCACCACCATCAGCAGAAATTATGGCACCATTTATATAACTTGAAGCATCACTAAGTAAATATATAATTACCCCCTGATATTCATCTTTTTTAGTTATTCTTCCCATAGAAATTAATTTTTATAAGGCTATATTTTTTTATAAATGTCAACAATTTTTTCTGGTGTAAGTATTGATTTATAGTTTTCACCCAGTGCATTAATTAAGGGGTTTATCATTAAATAAGTAGTTTTAATTAATCTTTTTATTCTATCATTATTGAGATCAAAGCAAATATTTTGTGATAGACTTATCTTATTTAATTTTAACATTTCTTTAAATCTAACAACATGTTTTCCATAAAATTCTTCTAGATGACTAAAAATTAAACAATTAGCTAACCCATGTCTAATACCATACTCAATACTCAAACCATAAGATAAAGCATGGCAAATTCCAACTTCTGAATTCACAATAGATACTCCCCCAAAATAACTAGCAAGAGTCATGTTTGCATCTTTTTCCATTTTATAATATCGAGATTCAGATATTTTTAGACCTAGTAAAGCATATTCTTTAGAAAGTGCATTAATAAAATTACCTTCTAAACTTTCAACACTATGAATGTAACAATCCATAGCGGAATAAAATGCAACTTCAGAATTAACAGTCTTTGTTAAACTATTATCTAAAATAATACCATTAAACATTGAAGCATAGCTATTAATTCCCTGCTTTTTTTCTCCATTATTTAAAACAGCAGTTCTACTTGCTTCCGAACCAGACCCAGCAATTGTAGGTATGCCTATTTTATAAATTGGATCATGATTTACTAGATCCCAGCCTTGAAAATCCTCAGATAAATAATTATCAATTACTGGTATCAAAACTGAAACTGCTTTAGCAACATCCATAGTACTTCCTCCACCAACACCAATTATAACATCTATTTTATATTTCTCATATTTTAAAGCTAACTTATCAACATCTGTTGTGTAAGGTTCATTTTTAGTTGCATCAAAGCTCTCAATATTTACTTCATAATCTTTAAATAAAAATTCGAAGTTTATATTTAGAACCTTATCGTATATAATTAAAATAGATTTTGTGTGTTGAGGTAATAACTCAATTAATCTCTCAACAATATTATTACCATAGATGACACTCGGGACTTGATAAAATGGTTTTTTATAATTCATGATAATTTTTATGTAAAATTTCTAAAGCTTTAAATTCTTCGTAAGAATCAATTTCAATAGTATATGGGAAATTATTTATTACTTCTATCCTATTTTTAGATGACCATTTGTTTTCTAGAATGATTCTTTTTTTAAATATGTATACATTTCCATCGTCATAAAAAAAACCGCCTAATTCTTGTCTTGATTTATTTTGATGGGTACCATATTCATATGCATGAGAAATATATCCACTTACTAAAACATCTTTTTTTGTATTTTCTAGAATTTGTTCACAACAATTTTGAATAAACTTTTTTTCTCTTAATGGTGATGTTGGTTGAAGAAGGCAAACATAATCAAAAGAAGAATATTTTTTTATCAAATAATTTAACACATCAATAGTTTTAGAAGTATCTAATGCTAAATGATCAGGTCTTTTATCACAAATTATATTACTAAATTTATTTTTACATAGATTTAAAATCTCATCACTATCTGATGAAACAACTACTTTATTAATTAAATTATTACTTAATGCATCTTCAATCGACCAAAAAATCAAAGGCATATTATTAAATTTTAAAATATTTTTATTTTTAAGGCCCTTTGAATCTCCTCTAGCTGGAATAACACAAAGTATTTTAGACATATTTCAAAATCTTTTTTAGTGAATTAATCATATAATTCGCCTCATCATGAGTTATGGTAGAAGAAAATGGCCAATTGATTTTAAATTTCATAAAAATATGTTATGATTGAAAAAAAGTTTTATCTGATTCTGCTCTATCATCAATAAGTAGATCAAAAACTGGTTTATTGCCAATATCTAATTCATGATATTTAACACCCCATTTATTAAGTTGTTTTTCTGTTAAATCCCTATGATTAATACCAGTTTTAGATCCTCTTGCGGTATATATAACAATTTTATTTGTTTCATATAACTTATTAATTTTATGTATTCTATCCATTATCGGAACTGATTTCTCATATTTAAGACCATCTGTTTTACATAAAGTATTATCAAGATCTACGTATATTATCATTTTTTAGCTTTTTAATAAAAGGTAATTCAGAATTAAAAACTTTTTTTTCTGGCTTTCCAATCATTTTATTAATACCATTAATTCTTTTATTAAGCATTACCATTGCATGAACTTCTAAACTAGATTTATGATCAGAACCCCACATATTATGATCCATAGTAACATGTCTTTCCAAAACTTTTGCGCCTAAAGATATTGCAACAATTGATGGGTCTAAATCGTGCTCATGACCACTATATCCAACAGTACAATTATATCGTTCTATAAAAAAAGGTATTAAAGATAAATTTAAATCCTCATGCGGTGCTGGATAAGCACTATTTGTATGCATAATACAAAAATCATTTGAATGTTTATTTAAGATATTTACAACTTTGTCAGATTGCTTCAAATCAGCCATTCCTAAACTTACTACTATAGGTAAATTAGTTTTACATGCATCTATTAAAAAATCATATGATTCATTTATTGCACTAGGAATTTTAAGAAATTTCACATTATAATTGTTTACAATAAAATCTAAAGAATCATAATCCCATACACTAGCTGTCCAGTCAATTGAATTTTCAGAACATTGTTTATCAATAATATCATATTCTTTTTTTTCAAATTCAACTTTATACTTATAATCTATATACTTCATTCTACCCCAAGGAGTATCTCTCATAACAGATTTTTGCTCTTCGGGAACACAAACATCAGGGTTTCTCTTCTGAAATTTTGCACAATTCCAATTAGATGCGTGAGTTGCGGAAATTAATTTTTTTGCAATATCAATATCACCATTGTGATTAATTCCTATCTCTGCAATAAGATATGGGTCATTTAAATTTTTAAACATAATTTATGATTTTATTTAAAAGTAATTTAATTAATGAGTCCTCTCTGTCAAAAAAAATACACTTAGAACTCATGGTTAAAAGTTTTGTTGTTTTGTGTTATATAATTCATTTCCCAGTTGCAAAAAAATTAATTCCATTCTTCTTACTTAATATATTTCTCCCATCAAAAACTATTGCATT
>JAQWON010000032.1 GCA_029245825.1 Flavobacteriaceae bacterium | reverse complement strand
CCCCTGTCATCTAATAATTCATCACTATCTACTACTCTAAATATATTTGTCCCTTCAATTGAAATGATTGACTTGTTTTCTAGAGGTTTTACAGCATTAATAACTTTTTCTTGAACCTCTAAATCATATTTTTCTGCAACTGCCATTGCTAAATCAGCTTTAATATTTACAAAATTTTCTAGATCTTTGTTTAAATTTTGAATTTGACTGGATATCTGAGGAGTTTCGGTTTCAAGTGTGGTTAACTCAGAGGTTAATGAAGTTAATTGTGTGTTAATTTCAACTGTTTCTTTTTCGTAATTTTGTAATTGACTGTCTAATGCTGATATTTGACTTTCAAATTGTGCTTTTAAAATATTTGCTTCCTCTGTAGCTTGTCCTTGGGTTTCAATTTGAGTAGCAATTGTATTTAATTGATTGTTAAGTTTTGTATCTAGTTCAGCCCTTTCACCTTCAAGCTCAGTCATTTTATCACTCAAAGGATTTAGCTGTTCTTGAAGAGATGTTAAACTTTGTTGTTTCTCAGTAATTAAACTTTCTTTTGAATTAAATTGATTGGATAAATCACTAATTTGATTTTGTAATTCAACCTCTGATGTTTTAAGTGAAGATAATTCATTTTCTAAATTTGATATTTCGGCTGTTAAATTTTTGCTTTGATCTTTAGTTAAATTAAGCTCATTTGATAAAGTTTCAACTTTAGCATTTAAAGTTTTAAGTTTAATATTATTTTGACCTAAAACATTTTTTAATTCATTTTCAACCTCTGTTCTTTGAGTAGAATTAAGTTCTAAAGGGTCTCTGTAATAAGCATTTATATATTCATAATCATCTACGTAATCATATTTAGCTCCCCTAACCATTGCTGCAGCTTTTACATTGGTCATTTCCCAGTATGGACCAGTAGTATATGCAGAAGTTGGCCCTTCTCCAATTTCTGATATTGCTCTTCTTGCAACTTCCAAAGTTTTTACTTCGTTTTTACTACCCGTAGTAATGTCAACTAATGTAGCTCTCAACATTGTAGGATCTAAATCTGACACTAGGTCAGCATTTTTTTCAAATGTAGGAACTCCTTTTAAAACATTGCTTACTTTATTTTCTAAATCTTTTAATCCTTTAGTTTCTTCTGCAACTATTTTTTCATATTGAGATTTTGCACTCTCAACTGATTTAATTAAATTTTCTCTTGCTTGACGTTCAGCTGCATATTCTGCACCCATAACTTCTGAATATAATTTTCCATATTGTCTTTGCAGGCTCCAACTTTGAGATAGTTTTGAACTATATTCAGCTTCCATTTCTGCTGTAAATGACGTTGTGTATCTTAATGAATTAGCCTGACTTACCCAATTAGATACTTCATACCAATCATTTCTTAGATTGTTAACTTGAGTGATTTTTTGATCTAATCCACTTTCAGATATAATTCTATTTATTTCATTTGTTAAAGGAGCATGTTCTGCCATACCTTCCCAAGTAGCTGCATTTTTAAGTACATTTAGATTAAGTTTATTTAAATCAGCAATATTTTTTGTTTTTTCTTTAATAGAATTTTGAACTTGTTCTTTAACTTTCTCTAGTTCTAATGATGCAAATACAGCTTCCTGAATAGCTTTTTCTTCTTCTATCATTACATTGAATTCAGCGTTCGAAGGCACATCTACTTGCCAATTGGGATTTTTAGCTAAAGCTTTAGTTATATCTTTGAAAACTTGTTTTTGTGCATTCCAATCATCATTATTAACAGCTTCAATTCCTTTTTGAATTTGATCTTTTGAAAAACCAGCATATGTAGCATATTTTTCAATTTCAAAAGCTCTAGCTTTTCTTGGATCAGAATCCAGAACTACATCAACCTCTCTCAAAGCGAAATCAATCTCCTCAGCTGTATCACCTAACGCTGTGTGATATCTTTTTAAAGCTTCAACCTCTAGATCTATTGATCTTTCAAAATCTGTTTGAATGAAATCTCTTTCTCGAGAAACTGATTGTAATTTTGAGTTTAACTCACTTACTTTAGTATTTAGATCTGTATTTTGTAATTGCTCTAACTCTAACTCTCTTTTAGATAACAAGTTTTGATTTGCAGTAAGCTGATTGCTTAATTTACTTATATTTTGTTCAAGTTGTGATTTGGATGCAATTTCATTAGCTAATTCTAAGTTTAAACCTTGTAATTGTTGTTGTAATGAATTTGACTGTTCTTCAGCTGTTTTAATTTGACTAGTTAAATTGCTTAATTGACTATTAAATTCATTAGCTAAGTCTTTACTTTTATTGATCTCCTCATCAGATAATATATTTGATGATTGTTTTAAAATTTCCTCATTATATTTAGCTAAAAGATCTGTTTTTTGTGTTTTAAGATCTATTATCTGACCTGAT
>JAQWON010000008.1 GCA_029245825.1 Flavobacteriaceae bacterium | reverse complement strand
TGAGTATGACCGTGATAACCTTCCTCCATAACTATAATCTGATTATTTGCATTATGAGCTTTTGCCATTCGAATTGCTAAATCAGATGCTTCACTACCGGAATTAACAAAAAATATTTTATTCAGTTTAGAGGGAAAATAGGATAATAAATGTTCCGCATATTCATTGATTTTTGAATAAAGATATCTGGTATTAGTATTTAGTTTTGACATCTGTTTTTTCCCAGCCTCTACAACAATCGGATGTGAGTGACCAACGTGAGGAATATTATTATAAGCATCTAAAAAAGTATTCCCGTAAACATCGTACATATATTGAAAAGCTGACTGTTCCATAACTAATGGGACCTTGTAGCTAAGAGATAAAATTTTGCTTAAATATTTTTGCCGTTTGTCAATATACTTTTTTTCTTTATCCTGTTTTTTTAAAGCAAAACCTGTCGCCTTTAGAAAATAATTTATAACCTGAATTGGACCTAATAAAATCCATTTATCTAACATATTCCATGCATTTTCATTGTCTTCACTAATGTAATTATTGTTAGGTTGATTTAACTTTGTGTAAGCAGAGTTTGAGACACTCATACAGAGTCTTAGAGCAATAATATAGTATAATGATTCAACCTCTTCTTTTTTAAGGGGGAGTATTTTATTATAACTTTCAAGTAATATACCAGACCAGTATAAAACATCTTCTTTGTCATAAGCAATATAGGTCATTGCAATCCCTACCTCATTTACTAAGTTAGAATAAGATATGTCGCCAAAATCTATTAATCCAGCTATTTTATCTTTCTTAACTAAAACATTCCATTGGTTAGAATCATTATGTATAATTGATTTTCTTAGATCGTTATAAATTGGCACTATATTTTCTTTATACTGTTGAATAAAATAAATTACTCTATTACGACGAAATGGATCAGAGATATAATTTGCTCTATTTTTTATTAATTCAACTGATTCTATTTTCCATTCCCAATCCCGAGCTTTTATTTCAGAATTGTTCCAGTTTATTGTTAGCAAATTAAATTTAGCTAGAAAAGAACCTAAAGAAGAAATAATATTTTCATTGATTTTGCATTCAGCTATAAAATCTCCTTCTAAATAGGAAAGCATCCTGATTAAAATTAGTTTGCCTTTATGACTTACTTGTTTAACATATCCGCCTTTTTTTAATAATATAGGCTTTGGATAATAGTCTTTTTTATCTTGTTTTTGAAGAAATAATAAAAATTCATTTTCTGCTTTTAAGATTAACTTTAAAGTTAGGTCAGAATATAACTTAAGAACAAATTTATCTTTATCTGTCTTAATAAAATAATTATCATTTTCATACCCTTTAAACTTATCAATGAAGATAACATCCAATCCATATTCTTTTTTTATCAAATTCTTTAAATCCAAAGACACGTATCTAAATTATTTTATATTTTAACAATATCTTATGCTAAACATAAACTTACGAAGAATTAGGAAAAAATACAGACTATGTCTTGACAAGAATGAATCAATATCAGTTATTGAATCTAATTAAATAGTTTTAAATGGGATATAATTTTTCTAATGCTTTTGGGCATCTAAAATCAGACAAAGTAATGACTTTTCTAATTAAAAAATTTGGAGATAAAATAACTTTTGATGACAGATATTGCTCTAATTACTCCAAAGCAATTGCAAATTTGATTATTGAACAACAGGTTAGCTTTAAGGCAGCAATTGCAATAAATAAAAGATTTAATAAACTGATCAAAAATATTTCAAATCAAGAACTTTTGGATTTGGATTTAAATAAACTAAAATTAATCGGTATTTCTTCTAGGAAATGTGAATACATAAAAAATGTCTATGCATATTTCAAATTATCAAATTTTGATTTTGAAAAACATAACAATAAAGAAATTATAGATGAATTGACTAAAATTAAAGGTATTGGCTCGTGGACTGCTAAAATGTTTCTTATGTTTGTTTTGTTTAGAGAAAATGTCTTTTCAAGTAAAGATTTAGCGATAATTAATAGTATCAAGCAAAATTATAAATTTAAAGAAGTTGATGGCATTCTATTAGATAAATTGACCAGTAAATGGTCTCCATATAAGACTATAGCATCTCTTCTCTTATGGAAATCAATTGAGGAAAAAATTTTCTACCAATAAAACTTTGCTCCGTAGTTCAACGGATAGAACAAAAGTTTCCTAAACTTTAGATGCAGGTTCGATTCCTGCCGGAGCAACTATTTAATCATAAAATTTCAGAAAGGACAAATGTGCTTCCTCCAACAAAAATTATATCATTTTTTTTAGCTTTATTTTTAGCTGCCTCAAAAGCTTTCAAAACAGATGGATAAATATTGAAATTTAAATTTAAATTTTTACCTAATCTTTCAAGTTCTTCTAATGGAAAAGCTCTGTCTAGCATTGGAGAAGAAAAATAAAATTTAGAATCCACCGGAAATAAATTTATTATTTCTGAAACAGATTTATCTCCAACAAAACCAAGAACTAAATGAAGTTCTTTACTTGAAAATTCTAAGAGTTGATTAGCAACATAAGTCATTGCTTCAACATTATGTGCAACATCAAAAATTATTAATGGTTTTTTTTTAACTACTTGCCATCTTCCTCTAAATGATGTGTTTTTAATAACATTTAAAAGTCCATCTTTAATATTCTTCTTTGTTATTTTATAATTTTTAAGAAATTTTAGTGCGCTAACAACTGTCCTAATATTTTTCTGTTGAACAATTCCCTTGAGATCAGAATTATAATTATCTATTTTTTTTCTATCAGAAAAGATTATTGGTGCTGACATTTCAATGGCTTGTTTTTGAAATACAAGCTTTGTTTCCTTTATTGTTTCACCTATAACAACAGGGGTATCTTGCTTAATTATTCCTGCTTTTTCAAATGCGATATCTAATAAATTATCTCCTAAAAATTTTGTATGATCTAAACCAATATTTGTGATTATTGAAACTTCAGGATTTAAAATATTTGTAGCATCTAGCCTCCCCCCCATTCCAACTTCAATAATTGCTATATCAACTTCCTTGTGGGCAAAGTAATAAAAAGCTAATCCTACTGTCATTTCAAAAAAAGAAAACTTATTTGATGTGAAAAAAAATTTATGCTCAGAAATAAATTTAGTTACATAACTTTTCGCAATTTGTATGTTATCTACAGTAATTCTTTCTCTAAATTCTTTTAAATGAGGAGATGTGTATAACCCGACCTTGTATCCGGCTTCTTGAATTATAGAAGATAACATGTGAGCTGTTGAACCTTTACCATTAGTTCCTGCAATATGAATTGATTTAAATTTATTTTGCGGCTCATTTAAATAGGATGATAATTTATTCATCCTAGATAAATCAGGATAATATGCAACTGCTCCTAAATTTTGATACATAGGAAGGTTTGAAAACATCCAGAAAATGGTCTCTTTGTAATTTCTCAAGGATTACTTTCTAATTTTAAAATTAACCACCACGAAACCTGTTTGTTTTGAAGGTGCCTTGTCATCAGGATACCATTCATGTAAAAAAGCAGTTTCAATAGCAGGTTTTAAAAGGCAAGGATGAATATTTGTACTTCCTTTTACTCCTGGTTTTGCCTCTATAACTCTACCTTTAGGATCAACAATTATTCTTACAACAACAATTCCTTCTTCATTACATTCCTGAACAACACTTCCATTTGACTTGAGATTTCTCCCATTAAGACCATATCCATTTTTAAGGCCTTTAAATCCTTCAATGTTTAGATAAGTATTTATATAAGGATTTCCAGAATTTAATCCTTTAATGTTTTTTGTATTATCATCTCCCACCGGGGAATTGATCTTTGAATTTTGACTTTTTTGATTAACTAAATTGGACAATATACTCTTTGTATTATTATCTATTTCAGGATTTTGCTTTTCATTAACTATTTTTTTGTTGTCAGATATAGCTTTTTCCTTTTTTTGAGCATCATTATCAACTGAAATTATACTTTCTTTCTCAACTAAAACATTTTTTGAACTAGATAATCGAGGCTCATTTTCATTTGTTCCTTCACTTATTTCCTCTTCTTTTATGCTTTGATTAACTTCCTGTTCTTGAACAAATTCACCCTTATCTGAAACTCCAAAACTAATTTCCATTCCATAAGTTATTGGCGGATCAAGATATTTAAGTCCAAAAAGAAAAAAAAGAAAAAAAAGTGTTAATCCAGAAAAGAAAGTTATTACTGCTGATTTTTTTTTGTGAGGCGTGTTTAAAAATTTCATTTTGAGTCAACAGCTAAAACTACTTTGATTCCATTCTTGTTAGCTAAATCCATAACATATACAACTTCATCTATTGGAACTTTTTGTTCTGCTCTTAAAACTATTGATTTAGCGTCAGATTGATTTAATTCATTTAAAAGTTCGTTTCTTACTTTAGACCTTGAAACTCGCTTAGAGTTGACATAAAAATGTGATTTATTATTTATTGTGACATTAACAGTATTTCTGTTTTCAGTTTTTCCCTTTGCTTCAGGTAATTTTATATCAATAGTATTTAGTTGTTTGGCAAGAGTAGATGCAATCATGAAAAAAATCAAAAGTAAAAAAACAATATCTGTCATAGAAGACATACTAAACTCTGGAGTAATCTTGTTTCTTCCTTTTAAATTCATTTAAGCCGGTTCATTTAATAAATCAAAAAAATCTAATGTGTTGGCTTCCATTTGGTGTACCACTTTATTAGTCTTAACAACCAGGTGATTATATGTTATATAACCAAATATTCCAACTATTAGTCCTGCAACTGTCGTAGTCATTGCTGTGTATAGCCCACTTGAAAGTAATTGCATGTCAATATTACCACCTGCATTAGAAATTTCAAAAATTGAAATAATCATTCCTATTACAGTTCCCAAAAAACCTATCATTGGTGCTGCTCCAGAAATAGTTGCTAAAACACTAACATTTTTTTCAAGTTTATAAACCTCTATCCTGCCAGCATTTTCAATAGCTGCATTTATATCTTCTAGCGGTCTTCCGATTCTTGAAATACCTTTTGAAATTAATCTTGCGACAGGTTTATCTTCTTTTAAACATAAATTTAATGCCCCATCTAATTTATGATTTAAAACATAAGTTCTAATTTGATTCATAAAATTGACGCTTAATTTAGAAGCAGATTTTATTGCAAATAACCTCTCAAAATAAATATATACTACTACCAATAATAAAATGAATAAAACTCCTATTATAATTTGAGCCCCTAATCCTCCACTAATAATAAGTTCAATTAAAGAAATAGATTTTTTGGTTTGTAATGGTGTGTCTTGAAAAATTAAAAACATTTTATGTCTAGCTGGTTTATTATTTAAACGTTATAATACTCTAAAAATTTTACTCTATAAAAAAAAATTTCTTATCAAAATAAAGGTAAAAGAGCCAGATAAAAAACCAATTGCTGCAAGCCAAGTTATTTTTTTTAAATACCAAAAAAAATCTATTCTCTCCATTCCCATTGCAACAACCCCTGCAGCAGATCCAATAATTAACATGCTTCCACCAGTCCCAGCAGAAAATGCAATAAAATGCCATAAGGGGTGATCAATTAATTCTGAAAACATTCCCATACTTGCAGCCACTAATGGTACGTTATCAATTACTGCTGAGCCAATTCCTAGAAGAATAACTACTATATCAGTATTTGGAATTGCATCATTTAGTAACCCAGCAAATTCAAACAGCATACCTAAAGACTCTAGAGCAGCAACTGCCATTAAAATACCAAGGAAAAACAAAATACTAGGTAATTCAATCTTAGATAGTGATTTATGAACTGGACTATGGCTTGAATCTTCGTCATGAATTTCATCAATTGAAGTTATATTTATTTTTGATTTACTTAAAATTTCTGCAAAAGTAGCAACAACTGCTAAGGACAACATCATGCCAACATATGGTGGCAAGTTAGTAACCACTTTAAAGACAGGTACAAAAATAATTGCAGAAAGTCCTAGATATAACATCATAGCTCCTCTTCTGTCAGGAGCATCGTTATCATCTTTACCTTGATTTGAAATATTCCCTTTAAAAGCAGGCAAAAATGTTGCTGCAATAACAGGAACTATTGCGCAAACTAATGATGGAATTAGAAGGTATGAAATTAATTTAACTGTTGAGACTTTTTTCCCAATCCATAACATTGTAGTCGTTACATCGCCAATAGGTGACCAAGCTCCACCAGCATTAGCACAAATAACTATCAAACCAGCAAACCAAAGTCTTGTATTTCGATCCTTTATAACCTTTTGTAGGATAGTTATCAAAACTATTGTTGCTGTTAGATTATCGATAATTGCAGATAAAATAAAGGCTAGAAAAGCAAAAATATATAAAAGGCTTTTTTTACTTGTTGTTTTAATAAAACTCTTAATTGTAAAAAAACCATTGAAATAGTCTATTATTTCAACTATTGTCATTGCTCCTAGAAGAAAAATTAAAATTTCAGCTGTTTTACCAAGATGATGTAATAAAACTTCATTAATACGAGTGGGCTGAAGCTCTTTTAAAGTTGTATTTACTTCAAAAACAGGCAAATGAGATAATGAAATTAGAGCCCAAAGCAGTGCCATCATTCCAAGTGCTGGAATTAATTTATCTATTTTAAGACTGTGCTCAAGGGTTATTAAAAGATATCCTAAAATAAAAATTGATATTAATATAATCTCCATAGTTTAATTATGAAAATTTAAATTAAAAAAAAAAATAAACTAAGGACAAAATATTTTGCCAGAAGAATGATTTTTTTTTGAACCAGTAACTGATTTTAAACAATTAATTTCATTTCTATATTTTAAAACTCCCAAAAAACCAAAAATTAGGGCTTCTTTATACTCAATTAGTAATTTTTCTGGCAAAATTAATTCTGTATTTGTATGTTTTCTTATTTCTTCAATAAGAAATGAATTATATGCCCCCCCTCCTGTAATCAATGCAGAATTAGATTGATTTAAATTTTTAGCAATTTCTTTAGATATATGGATTAAATAGGTATGTAATAAATCAAAAATCGGATAACTTGAAAAATATTCTAGTAATGGAAGTACTTTAGATTTTACCCATTCAATTCCTAATGATTTAGGTGGAAAAAGTTTGTAATATTTTAAATCCTCAAGCTTATCATAAAAATCTTTAATCAGTTTACCTTTTCTTGCATTTAATCCTTCATTGTCAAATTCTAATTTTAGTTTGTTTGACAGAAAATTAAAAACTGTATTCACTGCACATATGTCATAGGCAATAATTTCATTTTTTGATTTGACAGAAATGTTTGCAAATCCTCCAAGATTTAAACAAACGTCATGTTTTTTAAAAAGCAATAAATCTCCGATAGGGACAAGTGGAGCACCTTGGCCACCAAGTATAACATCACCAATTCTAAAATCACAAATAACAGTTCTACCAATATAGTTAGCTAATTCTTGAATATTACCAATTTGAAAAGTATATCCTAAGGAGGGTCTATGAAAAATTGTGTGTCCGTGTGATCCAATTAAATCGATTTGCTTAATTGAGTTTTCTTGAATAAACTTGTTGATCCTAGAAGCCAAAAACTCTGTATACTCATTATTTAAAATATTAAGCTCATTATTTTTTAAATCTTGCGAAAATTCAAGCTTTTCTTTCCAAAAGTCATCATATCTATAAGTTTTCGCAAAAAGAATTTTATATTCCCAAGATTCATTTTTTTTAAAATTAATGTAGGCAATATCTACTCCATCCAGAGAAGTTCCAGACATAACTCCTATAACATTATAATTTTGAATTAACATTAGTCTTAATTTTATTAAAAAATAAAATTTTACAAGCTATTATTTATGATATAATAACAAAATCTTAAATAAATTAATTATTTCTAAATATATCAAGCCGAAAATTAATATTTGATAATTATTATCTATTTATAATATAATAATATCCGTTTATATCTCATAAAATTTATTTTTGTATTTCTCAAAACTTAATCTATGTTCCCTAAAGAACAAGGCCTTTATTCACCTAGATTTGAACACGATAACTGTGGGGCTGGTTTTATTTGTAGTCTTAAAGGAAAAAAAACTAATGATATTATTCATAAGGCTTTAGATATACTATGTAAGCTTGAACATAGAGGAGCCGTTAGCTCTGACGGAAAGACTGGAGATGGAGCCGGTATATTAATTGAAATTCCACAT
Organism: Flavobacteriaceae bacterium; assembly: GCA_029245825.1. GTDB lineage: Bacteria > Bacteroidota > Bacteroidia > Flavobacteriales > Flavobacteriaceae. Next base: position 1,215 of record JAQWON010000008.1, on the reverse strand, counting down.
GATTTCTTTATAAGTAAATGTGATTTTAAAATTCCAAAAATAAATGAGTATGCAGTTGGAATGACCTTTCTTCCGTCTAAAAAAGATGAAAGAGAAATTTGCATAAAATCTTTTGAAAAGGAAATATTGAATCAAGGACTTAAAGTTTTAGGTTGGAGAAATGTCCCAGTAGATAAAAAACATATGGGTAAAATCGCTTCAAAAACAGAGCCCTGTTTTAAACAAGTTTTTATTTCGAAAGGGGGAAAGCAAATTTCTGAAGAAGAATTCAATATCAAACTTTATATTGCCAGGAAAACATCAGAAAATTTAATTAGAAATTCTCAATTATCTCAAAAAGATTTCTACTATTTCTCTAGTCTTTCTCCAAGAACAATTATTTATAAAGGGCTTTTAACACCTCAGGATATTGGAAAATATTTTATTGATCTAAATGATTCAAATCTTGTTACCAAATTAGCATTAGTTCACCAAAGGTTTTCAACTAATACCTTTCCTACTTGGGATTTAGCTCAACCTTTTAGATACATGTGTCACAATGGAGAAATTAACACATTTCGCGGGAATTTGAGTAGGATGAAAACCAGAGAAGAAATATTTAACAGTGAGTTATTTGGGAAAAGTATTAAAAAAATATCTCCTGTTATAGTTCCAAATAAATCTGACTCAGCATCAATGGACATGGTGGTTGAATTTCTTCTTTTAACTGGCAGATCACTACCTGAAGTAATGATGATGCTAGTTCCTGAAGCATGGGAAAAACATTTTTTTATGAATGAAAATAAAAAGTCTTTTTATAAATATAATTCATGTATTATGGAGCCATGGGATGGACCTGCCTCTATTCCTTTCACAGACGGAAAATTTTTGGGAGCTCTCCTGGATAGAAATGGTTTAAGGCCATCAAGATATTCTGTTACAAAAGACGGATATGTTGTAATGTCTTCTGAAACAGGAGTTCTTGATATCAAACCCGATAACATTTTAAAACATGGAAGACTAGAACCTGGAAAAATGTTTTTAGTTAATATGGAGGAAGGAAGAATCATAGAAGATGAGGAAATTAAAATGGAAGTTGTAAAAAAATATCCTTATAAAAAATGGTTAAAGAACAATTTGTTGCTTTTAAAGAATATAAAATATACAGGAAATATTACTCCCACTGAAAAAGAACCCTTTGAGACAAGGTTAAGACTTTTTGGTTATACTCAAGAA
>JAQWON010000111.1 GCA_029245825.1 Flavobacteriaceae bacterium | reverse complement strand
AATATCATTAATACATGGGGTTACAGATCCCATAATTATCCCGTCAAGCTGAATGGAAACATTACTAGCAGAGAAAGGAGAGAATAAGATGGCAATGCTTGTTGTATTCTCATCTGTTGTAAAGGTCACTGTCTGGGCAGTCCAACTACTAGGCGTTTCTGTTAGTTGGTCTATTTGCCAATTAGTTTGAAAAGACTGAATTTGAACAAGAGTAGATCCTCCGTTTCCATGACTAGCTGATTGTCTTCCCCCGTCTTTATGATAAAAAGTTATGGAGTAAGTAGAGGAAGGGTAAACATCTTGTTCAACCATAATTCTGTCAAACGCGGTTGTGACTACAGTCGATAGCGCCTGATTCTCAGGCCACCACGACCTGTTGTTAGCGCCAGCATTTTGAAGAAGTTCAACAAAATAAGTTCCTTGCTGTGGGGTCCAATTGACCCCATTAACAAATGCTGCATCCCATACCTCACCATTTCCATCAACAGCACTAAAAGGTGGTGCAGTAGTAGTATTTGGTCGCGGCAGCAAGGATGCTTCAGATGGATTTACCGGTGCTCCAGGTTTCCAATAGCTTTCAAAGGATTGTCCGTCTAAAACATAAGTCAGACACTTCTCATCTCGATCTAAAATACCATCATTGTCATCATCTATATCAGTAGTATCAGGTTTGCCGTCATTGTCGGTGTCTGTTCCAAGAAGAACAAAAGTAGGATCATCGGTCGTGTTCCCGTCGGTATCATCTCCATCATCACTAATGTCTTTAACGTCTTTTTCTGAAGTAACTGGATTTCTAGCTGAATTCCCCTCAAAGGTAATGGTGTTATTCAGCCCTCCAGAGTCTATAGATCCTTGGTCTATATTAAATGTTGTTGTGAAAGAAACTGTTCCCCCTACCTGAATGGTACTCGATGTAGAGCTAGTGGTTGCAGAGACAAAAGTTACTGAGGTGGTAAGAGCCTTTGTTGTATTCCTAGCATCTTTTAATGTGTCTACAAAAGTTAAATTATTTAAAATATCTGGACCAGTATTTTTAACAGAAATAAAGAAATGCACCACATCGCCCACGCTAGATCCCGATGCCCCATTGTCTGTCATAGAAGCAGTTTTTGTTACCTCCATTGCAGGTAACTGTCCTATATAGGCAAGAGTAGGATCATTAGTCGTGTTTCCGTCGGTATCATCGCCATCATCACTAACATCTTGGGTAAGGACCACTGGATTCCCTTCAGGATAATGATAACTTTTTGCCGTCACCGTATTTTTTATACCGCCACTGGCAACATCACCACTCAAAATGGTATAGCTAGTAGTATATGTTGCAATTTCTCCTGAGATGAGTGTTCTCACTGCTGAACCCGCAGAAGAAGAGACCCAAGCGGGAGGAGCTATTGTTGGAGTTACTGTATTGCTATCAAAATCAGTAAATGTATCCTCTAGATATATTGATCTTAGGGTAATATTCCCTGTATTTTCAACCTTTATGGTATAAGTGAGCGTATCTCCAACTGAGATGAGATTATTACCATCGGCATCATTGTTTGTAAAAGTTTTAGTTACTTCAATTGATGGATCCGCCGTGATTAAAACATCTGTTGTATCATCTACCGTGTTACCATCACTATCATCCCCATCATCACTGACGTCATTAGTAAACTTAGTAGCGTTTAAATTACTGGCAACAACTAAAACACTGTTTTTTACACCTCCATTATCTAGTGCAGATTGCTCAATAACATATGTCGTTGAATATGTTTTAGATGCTCCCGGAGATAAATTCATTAGATCGGATGAAGTAAGCGATGTAGTAAGTGATAAAGCATTACCATCAGCATCGGTTAGTGTATCGGTAAGGTTAAATCCTTTTAATGTCTGTACCCCAGTATTGGTAATGGTAATGGTATAAATGATCGTATCTCCGAGACCGGTCTCACCATCACCGTTGTTGTCAGTAACAGAAGCTGTTTTAGTAACATCAATGGAAGGATCTGCTGTTATGGAAAAGTCTACAGAATTTGAAGTTCCGCTAACAGTAGTGCTTGATCCAGATCCTGCAGTAGAAATAGCACTCACGCTAGCTGTATTTCGAACTCCGTTTTCATCAACCGCTGTTTGGTTTACTAAATAAGCTGCAGTATAGGTAGCCATCTCACCAACTTTAAGAATGTTGGAGTTAGATCCTTTTGTTGCGCTAACAAACGTTAGTGAGGTAGTTAATGTAATGCTTGTAGAAGCAGCTAGACCAATTAAACTATCACTTACAACTACTGATGTCAAATCAACATTTCCGGTATTTGAAATGGTTATGGTGTAAACAATATTATCTCCGGCATCATTTACTTCATTGCCATTGTCTGTTATTGTCTGAGATTTAGTAATTGTAATTGATGGGTCTGGTAAAATTCCATTAATTGTTGGATCATCAAATAATTCACCATCAGCACTAATCCCATCATCACTAATATCACTAACATATGATCCACCGGGTGTTATGGCTGTTACTGAAACTTGGTTTGATACTCCTCCAGCATTTACAATGTCTTGGGTAACAATGTATGTCGCATTAAATGTTGCCATCTCACCTGGTTTTAAAAACCCATAAGCAGATCCTAGATTTGCACCTGCAAAAGTTGGTCCTGAACTAAGCGTTGGTGTATTAACTCCACTTAGAGATAAGAAAGTATCTGTCATAACAAAAGTACCACTAACTCCACCTGTCCGACCAAGGGTAACATTTCCAGTATTTGAAACTGTTATGGTATAATTTATCGTATCTCCAAGACTGAGAGTAGTGCTGCTATCATTGTCTGTGTAGACTGAGATTTTTTGTGCCAGTATGCTTGGTTCTGGTGGGATCACTACTGGTGTTGGATCATCAAAACCATTGGAAGGATTCCCTTCATCACTCTGATCTGTTATCAGAGTATTTGCAGGATCTCTACCAGAACCAGTAATTGCATTGTTAAACCCACCATAGTCTACAGCAGCCTGATTTATCGTAAAGGTTGCAGTATAGGTTGCTATTTCTCCTACCAACAATCCTCCCACAGCTGTTCCCTTTGAGGAGCTTTGAAATGTTGGACCACTGTCTAGAGTTAAGATTTCTCCTGATGCACCTGAGAGCTGATCATTTAAAGAGACATTGGTAAGGCTAACATTCCCTGTGTTTTGAACAGTAATATTATAAGTTGCCACATCACCTACCTGATACTTTGTCGCATCAGCTTGATTAACTGAAACAGTTTTTATAACCTCTAGCTTCCCTTGATAATTTAAATAAACCTCCGTTGGGTCACCTGTAGTGTCTCCATCATAATCATATCCATTATCACTGGTATCAGTAACTGCTGTGGACGCAGAGTCAACACCCACGGCGCTAACAATGGCTTGGTTAATAACTTTAGTGGTGCTAACATCTGTTGCATCAACGGTATAGGTTGCCGTATAAGTTGCAACCTCTCCTGCTCGAAGTGTTCCAGATGAAGAACCTAGGGATGAACTTACAAATGTTGGTCCAGAATCAAGAGAAAGAGCTGTATTTGCACCGTTTTTAAATGTATCACTAATGGTCAGAGTATTAACCGTTATGTTTCCTGTATTTCTTACAGTAATTGTCCAAACAGTTGTGTCTCCAGCTCCTGGAAGATCATCCCCATTGTCAACCAAGACACCTGTTTTAACAGCTTCAAGTCCTGTTTGAACTGTAAGAGCTGTTACGGTAGGATCACCCGTAGTATCCCCATCATTATCGATACCATCATCACTAACATCAGTGACATCATTAGTGTTTCCAGGACTACTTCCAGTTACAGTTAAGGTGTTGGATATTAATGCCGTTTCTACATCTGCTGTCTTAATGGTATAAGAAGCTACATATGTATTGACACCTCCTGCAGGGAGTGGATTTGAAACAGACAGGTTTTGAATAAGATTGTTATCATAATTTAAACTTCCACCACTTCCATCGCGCAAATTATCAGTTAAAGTAATGTTGAAAAGTTGTATCTGGCCATCATTTCTAACTGTTATATCATATCTGATAATATCACCTGCACCTACTTCTCCATCTCCATTATCAATAACGGTAGCCCTTTTTGTTGCGTCTAAAGATTTTGTTATTGTAACGTTGGTCTCCGTAGGATCACCCGTAGTATCTCCATCATTATCAATGCCATCATCACTAGTATCAGAAACATTATTGCTCTGTCCTGGACTACTTGCTATAACAGTAAGTGAGTTTGATACTGCTCCCGTGTTTGCCGCACTTGCTGCAATCTGATAAGTTGCATTATAAGTTTCTGTTTCTCCAACTAAAAGAGTCCCAGCTGTTGAAGTAGCTGCTCCTGAATAATTAGCTGATGAGTAAGTAGGTCCTGTAGTTAAAGAAAGAGTATTGCCAGCACCATCTTTAAAATTCTCAACAAATGTAACGCTACTTATAGTAACATTCCCTCTGTTTGCAACAGTAATTGTATAGTTTATAATATCTCCTACATCAGGGGTTCCTCCATTGCTGTTAGAATCAGTAATGACAGCAATTTTTGTTACTTCAATGGTTTTAACTTGTGTAAGAGTGGTTTGAACGCAATCATTGGTCGAGTTACCATCGCCATCATTGTTATTATCTGCACGCTCGGTTACTAGAGCATTTGTTGCAACAACCCTTGCCGTTACATCTAGGCAGTTATTTAAAACGCCACTATCAATTGATTGCTGGTCAAGAGTATATGTCCCCCTGTATTCAATTGTTTCCCCGACAAGTAATGTCCCTGTTGTTGTTCCATTTCCCAGTCCAGCATCAGACATGCTTGCCTGATCAGAGTTTTGGAAAATAGGTCCTGGAGGGGTAAAAGGTGCTGTGAGAGCCAAAGCTCTTCCCCCTCCATCCTCTAAAGTATCATCAGGCATAATTATGCCAAGATTTTGATAACCATCATTTGTAACTTTAATGATATAAATGATTTCATCACCAACGCTTATAATTCCATCTCCATCGGTATCGCCATGAGATTGAAAACTTTTAGTCGCATCCATTGAAGTGACAGATGCTGCAGCAGTAATAACGTTTGGATCATTGATAATATTCCCATCTATATCACTCCCGTCATCACTGGTGTCAGAAACATTATTTGAATTTCCCGGGCTACTGGCGATTGCATTAAAGTTCATCCGAATTCCCCCATACCCAATACTTGTTGCGTTAAAAGTATAACTGACTATGTATGTTGCCGTTTCACCAACTGCTAATGTGCCGCTAGCCGATGAGGCAGAAGCAGAAACAAAAGTTATTGAGTTGGTAAGGATAATGGGAGCACCATTAATTCCTGTGAAAGAAGATGTCAAGGCCACATTACCTAGTGAAATATTACCTGTGTTTTTAACTTTAATGGTAAATAGTGTAACATCTGTTGCACTGATAATATTGTTTCCATCTGTGTCTGTAAGATCAGAAAAAACAGTTACCTCGACTTCTGGCTGCTGGCTATACAAAACAGAGAAACTAGAGAGCATAAGAAGCATTGACCCTATCAGGTTTCTAAGAGAGAAATATTTTATGTAGCCTTTACTGTTCATTTAAAACAATTACCATTAAATCTGAATTATATAATTGGTTAAACTCTCGGTTGGTTTAAGACCCAGTTTTTTTCTTAATCTATACCTTTTGTTTTCAACTGTTCTAAGCTTTTGGTTAGTCAAAATACATATCTCGTTAGTGTTAAAATTCATTTTTAGAAACAAACAAATCTTTAACTCAGAAGGTGTTAAATCCGGGTGTAGGGAAAGTAACTTCTTGTTAAAATCCGGATAGGTTAGTATAAATTTTTCTTGAAAACTGTTTTTAAGCAAGCGAGTTTTTTTTTTACACACTCAAAAAATGAGGTGAAAAAAGAAAAGAAATTCGACGTCTATTTTATGTACTTGTAAAAGTAATTCCTTTTATGTTTTTTGTTGTAAACAAATCATGCCCTTTAATTAACATGTATTGTTAATAAATATAATGGTCTCGCTAAATTTTGCATTAATTCATATGCAGTAGTATTACAGTAGTAAAAAAGAGTTTATAAAGTACTAAATAGGAGTTTTGCCTAAAATGCAGTAGTGTTGCAGTAGTAAAAAAGAAGTAAAAAAGAAGTAAAAAAGTATTTTTTTAGAGTTGTTGTTAATAACTAAACGTGTGTTTTTTAGAACAAAAATACACTCAGGGAGGCAAATGTAATAAAAGATTATAAACTGATGGGATGGCAAAAAAATAAAATTGTAAATTTGAGTACTAACCAAAAAAATTTAACGATGAAAAAATTAATAGTACTATTTGCAATCACTGGATTAATTTTCACCTCTTGCAATAACATGCAAACAAATAATTCAGCAGCTAGCCCTTCAGATGAAGACAGAAGAGCTTTTAGAGAGCAAATAAGAACTCATAACACCTTTCGGAAAGCTTTTAAAGAAGAAAATATTGAGATGCTAATGGGTACCATGGCTGATTCATTAAAGTGGAGTCCCGCTTGGTACAATGGAAACAAGCTTCTTGGATATGACGACCTAAAAGCACAACTACAACAATATTTTGATCAATTTGATGATGTTACTTTTTCAGAAGGAGAAGGATTGCTTAACCCAAATGCACCAGCATATTGGGCAGGATCACATTTTTCTTCTGGGGAAAATACGGCTACAACTAGCCCAGTTCAAATGAGAATTTATGGCACTTGGTCAGGAACTCATACTGAGTCAGGAGCCAAAGTTTTCAATAAGTATTATGGGCTATTCGGATTTAATTCTGATGGTAAAATTGCTGGCATCTCTGATTGGATGGATATTAGTGGAATGCAGGCGCAAATTGAAAATCACGTAGCGAATAAATAAGACAAGTAAAAAATAAAATCTTAAAACCCTAACTAAAGTTTAGTTGGGGTTTTTAGTTGTTATTCAAGTCTAGATTATTTTGAAATCTGTCTCATCAGACCTTCTTGAGCTGTTGAAGCAATTAAAACACCATCCTTGTTAAAAATAGATCCTCTTGAAAACCCCCTTGAGTTTGAAGCGCTTGGACTTTGCATAGAATATAAGTGCCAATCTTCCATTTTAAAATCCCGATGAAACCAGATAGCATGATCAATGCTAGCAAAAAAAGTTTTTGATTTACTTAGCTTTTTTCTATGCGGCAAAGAAGCTGTTCTTAAAAGCCAAAAATCTGAAATATATGCTAAAAGTTGATGCTGTAGATCCATACCAAATTTTGTTTTTTCCCTTGATCGAAACCAAAAATTGCTCTCCGGTGGTGAATCAACCTCCTTAATCAGATTAAGTTTTTCAACAGGTCTGAATTCAATAGCCTCAGGTTTGACCTTTTTAAATTTATTGTATCGATCAGGATCTATCTCCTGCATTTCCTCTAGTTGTTCAAGATCACTGATTAACTTTTGAGGAGGAATAAGGTTTGGCATTGGTATTTGATGTTCAACGCCTTTTTGTTTGAGTTGAAAGGATGCCGACATATTAAATATTGCCGTCCCCTTCTGAAAAGCTACTACTCTTCTTGTGGTAAAACTATTTCCATTTCTAATTATATCAACCTCATAAGTTATTGGAATCTCTAAATTTCCTCCCAAAATAAAATATCCATGCATGGAATTTGCAAACCTGTCTTTCGGGACGGTTCTATATGCAGCATGTAGGGCTTGAGCGAGAACTTGCCCGCCAAAAACTCGCCCCCATGGCGTTTGATAATTCTGCCCCTCAAAGCGATTTTCATCAACTTTTTTTAAAGTAAATATTTCAATTAATTGATTTAATGTCTTCATGTTGAACACAAAGGTCAAAAGGATTAATGGTTTTGACAAATATTTTTTTAACTTTTGAAGTAATTATTATATCAGAATTAATGAAAAAAGCCTATTTATTTTTTTTCTTTTGCCTTATTTATTGTTCTAAAGCTGATAAAAATCAATTAAAGCCAATTTCTGTTAAAGATTTCAAAGAATTCGTTAATGCAACTGGATATGAAACCGATGCAGAAAAATATGGCTGGTCTATTGTTCAAGTAAATGTTTTTGACTTTGAAATTGTTGATGGTGCAAACTGGTTAAAACCGGATGGGGAAAACCCCTCTTTAGATAGTTTGCCAGTAACCCAGGTTAGCTATAAAGATGCCATTGAGTATTGTAAGTGGGCTAATGTAAATCTTCCAACTTATGAAAAATATTGGGAAATTGTGAAAAATGATAAAAGACCAATTGTATCTGATAATAAGTCTCCTATATCATCTGTTGAAAAAGTAAATATTGTGGGAAATGTTTGGGATATTACAGAAACAATAAATTCTAACAAAGTAAGACTAGCTGGGGGATCATTATTTTGCTCCAAAGACACATGCCATGGGACTCAAAAAGATAGAGAGCTTTATGTAGACAAAGAAACGGGAAATATACATATTGGATTTAGCGTGTTGACTCAATAAAATCAATCTTCAACAGCATCAGAAAAACCAGGTCCTCTCCTGTTTTCACCTAATCTTCCAGTTAAATTATCACCTAAGTCTTTTCTTGCCTTCTCAACTAATTTTTCCAATTCATTAACAACTTTTGGATATAACTCTTTCACATCATATTCTTCTCCAGGGTCTCTACGAAGATCATACAAAGAATACTCTGCCTGGATTTGAGAATAAGGGCCTGGATAACCATTATCGCCAGGTAAAACATTTTTATAGGATCTGCTTTTATGAGGAAGAACAAGCTTCCAATTATCTTTTCTTACTGCTTCTAAATTATTATCGCCATAATAATAGTACAAATGATTTCTTGGATTAGATTCTTTATCTCCTTTTAAAACAGGTGTAATGTCAATTCCATCAATTAAATGTTTTGGCAACTCTGCAGAAACTAGATTAGCAATGGTTGGAAAAATATCAATTGTGGATGCCATTTGATTAGATATACTCCCAAAGGGAATAGCATCAGGCCACTTCATAATAGTTGGGACTCTCTGACCTCCCTCAAAACTAGTTCCTTTACCCTCTCTTAATCCGCCTGTTGATCCTGCGTGATTCCCATAATTTAGCCAAGGTCCATTATCACTGGTGAAAATAATAAGGGTATTGTTTTCAATATTATTTTTTTCTAATGCTCTAACAATTTCACCAACAGACCAATCAATTTCCATCATAAGATCACCATACAAACCTTGCTTGCTTTTACCATTAAACTTATCTGAAACAGCAATTGGGACATGTGGCATGGGATGTGGCAAATACAAAAAGAATGGTTTATCATTGTTTTTGTTAATAAATTTGACAGATTCCTCTGTAAATAATGTTGTTAATTTTGCCTGATCATTTAAACTTCTAATTTCATCAATTTTTTCAAAATCTTTAATCAATGGAAGTTGGGGATAAGATTTTTTCTTCCAATTGGATTCATCTAAAATTTGATTTCCATCATAATCAACTGGCCACATATCGTTAGAATATGGTATGCCAAGATAATTGTCAAACCCATGATTGAGTGGGAGAAATTTTTCTTGATGCCCTAAATGCCATTTGCCAAAAATCGCCGTAGAATATCCTTTTTCCTTAAGCATTTCAGCAATAGTAACTTCACTTTCATTTAAACCTACTTTTGATTGGGGAAACAAAGCGCCTTTTATTCCAATTCTATTTGGATAACATCCAGTCAATAGAGCAGCTCTTGAGGCGCTACATACTGCCTGAGCAGAGTAGAAATTTGTAAAAGTCATCCCTTGGTTTGCTAGTTTTTCAAGATTAGGTGTTTGATAATCTATCGCTCCAAAATTTGATATATCGCCATAGCCTAAATCATCCATGAAAATTATGACTATGTTTGGATTTTGACCTTGATGATTGGACTTGTTGGTATTAAAATTGCTGCAAAAGCAAAAAATAAAAGAAAAAATAATCACTGTGTTTTTTTTCATCTCAGGAGGATTAAATATTAAAATTGAATATACAAAATAAGTATAAAAAAAAGCTCCCCATTTAAATGGAAAGCTTCTCACTAGTTGTCATCCAGTTTAAAATGGATTAACAACACACAACTCCTTAAATAGATGTCAAGAAAACTGAAAGACACCTTAATAGCGCTGCAAATTTAATAAATCTATCATTAAAACCTACTCCACCCATTCTGCAAGAAAAATATTTGTCTCTCTTGTACCACCATTGTTTCGATTAGAGGAAAAAAGTAATTTTTTACCATCGTTAGAAAAAACCGGGAAAGAATCAAAAGTGTCACCTTAAGTAATTCTTTTTAAATTTTTACCATCTATATCAATCGTATAAATATTGAATGGAAAACCCATTACGGCTTCATAATTTGATGAAAAAAGTATTTTTTTACCAGATGGGTGAAAAAATGGACTCCAATTAGCGTTTCCAAGAAAAGTCAGTTGTTTTAAATTTTTACCATCTGAATCACATATAAATAATTCCATTTCTGTTGGTTGAACTAGTCCCTCACTTAATAAAGATTTATACTCTTTTATTTCATCGACTCCTTTGGGTCTTGATGCTCTGAAAATTATTTTGGTTCCATCAGGTGAGAAAAAAGCTCCTCCATCATAGCCTAATTCATGAGTAATTTGTTTCACATTAGATCCATCAATATTCATTGTAAACAACTCCAAATCACCAGTCCTTGCAGATGTAAAAACAATTTTATCTCCAAGTGGAGAAACTGTTGCTTCAGCATCATAGCCATTTTCATTAGTTAGTTGTTTGATGATTTTTCCATTTAAATCTGCCATGAAAATATCATAAGAACCATATACTGGCCAAACGTATCTTCCCTCTTTGCGCAGGGGAGTTTCAGGGCAATTTTCATCATCTAAATGAGTTGAAGCATATATGATGTGTTTATTATCAGGTAAAAAATAAGAACATGTAGTTCTACCTGTTCCTGTACTTACCATTTTTGGAATCTTAGATTCAAAAGTTTCATTGTTATTCATTATAAACATCTGATCACAATTTACATTCCAGCTGTTATTACTAGATTGAAAAATTATTTGTTTGTCATCAAAGCTCCAATATGCCTCTGCATTGTCTCCTCCAAAAGTGATTTGTTCAATTGATTTAAAATTTACTTCTCCAGGATAAATTAATTTATCTTTTTGTTCTTCTTTACATGAGAAAATTAAAAAAACAATTAGCAAAATAAATAGATGTTTCATTTAGATAATTTTATTTTTGTGCAAAATAAAATAAAAAAAGGATGAAATTCACATTTAAAATTTTCTTTTTCAGTTTAATAATAGCGTCTTGTAGTAAAAAATATTCATATGTAAGTATGATAAAAGCTGATATACAATATTTATCAAGTGACAGTCTACAGGGTCGAGAAACAGGAACAATGGGAGAAAAACTAGCTGCAAAATATATAGCTGAAAGATTTAAACAAATGAATTTAGTTTCTAAAGGAGAAGAGAAATTTTTTCAAGATTTCAACTTTAAACCCGCGAAAAATCCACATGAACAAGTTTCATTTTCAAACACTAAAGAAAATGATGTTATAACAGCAAGAAACGTTATAGGTTTCATAGACAACAATTCTGATAAAACTGTTGTATTTGGAGCTCACTATGATCACTTAGGATATGGGTCTAATAGTTCCCTATATAGAGGAGAAGTAGAAAAAATACATAATGGAGCAGATGACAATGCAAGTGGAGTGGCGCTAATGTTAGATTTAGCAGGAAAACTTAAATCAATTGCTTCACAAAATAATTATTTATTTGTTGCTTTCTCTGGTGAAGAAATGGGCCTTTTAGGATCGAATTATTTTGTGAAAAATCCGACTACATCGATTGAATCTATTAACTACATGATAAACATGGATATGGTAGGACGATTAAAAGAAGATAAATCACTCGCGATTTATGGAGTGGGAACTTCACCTATCTTTAAGCAAACGTTAAAGTCAAATAATGAGGTTTTTTCAATTATTGAAAATGAGTCAGGAATGGGACCCTCTGACCACACCTCCTTTTATCTAGCAGATATACCTGTTCTTCATTTCTTTACTGGACAACATTCCGATTATCACAAACCTAGTGATGACTTTGAAAAAATTAACTATCAAGGCATAGAACTTCTCTCCAATTATATTATAAACATTATCAAAGATTTAAATGACAACGGGAAATTACCTTTTCGAGCAACAAAAAATGAAAGTCAAGATGTCCCCAGATTTAAAGTTTCTCTCGGTGTCATGCCCGACTATTTATTTGATGGTGAAGGAATGAAAATTGATGGGATAAGTGCTGATAAACCTGCGCAAAAAGCAGGTGTTTTAAAAGGTGATATAGTAATCAAATTAGGTGATGAAAATGTAATTGATATGATGTCCTATATGAAAGCTTTATCAAAGTTTAAGTCAGGTGAGTCAACTTTGGTAACAATTAAACGCGGGGAAAAAATAATAGAAAAAGAAATTATTTTTTAAGATCATTAAAAAAATAAATAGATGTATAAATTAAATTTATCTTATTTTTATTTAGAATAATTAAAAATAAGATATTTTTGTCCTTTGAAATGAGAAATTTTTTTTTCTTTTCCCTTTCTACGTAAGCATGTTAGGACAAGAAACTTTAAAAGACACAATACAGGCAAAAAGGCAAAACCTTGAAGAGGTTATCATAAGCGCTACTAGAAATGTAAGACAATTTTCCTCAATCCCATTACCCGCTATTTTAATTGGTGAGGAGGAAATTAAAAGCTCTGGAGCAACTAAACTTATTGAAGTATTAGTTGAGCAAGCCGGAATAATATCAGTTCCTGATTTTACTGTTGGCGGAGAAGAAGGAATACAAATGCAAGGCATTAGCTCAGACTATATAACTATTTTAATTGATGGTGTTCCCCTAATTGGCAAAAGTTCTGGCAATTTTGATCTTAGTAGAATTGCTGTAAATAATATTAAACAAATAGAAATTGTAAAAGGGCCTTCATCAAGTCTTTTCGGTTCAGATGCATTAGGCGGAATCATAAACATAGTAACAAACAAAACTTTACCAGATAAACTTTCAGGAGAAATTTCACATCAACAAGGTTCTTTTGGGGTAGCAGACAGTAATCTATCCTTTGCAAAGAAGAACAAAAAATTTGGTTACTCTGCTTTTTTAAATAGGCATTCAACTAATGGTTATGACCTTTCTTCAGAACTCCCTGGAAAAACAGTTGATCCTTACATAAACTTAACATTTCAACCAAAATTTTTATACGATTTTTCAGAAGAAATTAAGTTTACTCAATCTTTCAGATATTTCTACCAAAATCAAAATATTTATAATGGGGATTCAGAAGAAAAGGACTTTTACTCTCATTCGCTTATTAATCATAAAATATCTGAAAATTGGAAAATAAAATATGAAATATATGCTACTCAATATAATTCTTTTCAAATTTC
>JAQWON010000110.1 GCA_029245825.1 Flavobacteriaceae bacterium | reverse complement strand
CATATTCTCCTGGAGTTGCAATTCCATGTCAGGAGATCCAAGATAAAATTGAAAATGTCTATAAGTACACGAATAAGGGAAATTTAGTTGCTGTAATTTCAAATGGAACAGCAGTTTTAGGTCTTGGAAATATTGGCCCTGAAGCATCAAAACCTGTTATGGAAGGTAAAGCACTACTTTTCAAAATTTTTGCTGACATAGATGTTTTTGATATTGAAATTGATGCATCAGATCCTGATGAATTCATAAAGGCTGTTAAATCTATTTCACCAACATTTGGAGGAATTAATCTTGAAGACATTAAGGCGCCTGAAGCTTTTTACATTGAACAAAAACTTAAGGAAGAGCTATCTATTCCAGTAATGCATGATGATCAACATGGGACTGCAATTATTTCATGTGCTGCACTTTTGAATGCACTTGAATTAACCAACAAAAAAATTGATAAAGTAAGAGTTGTAGTTTCTGGAGCTGGAGCTGCTGCAATTTCATGTACAAAGTTGTATAAGTCTTTTGGAGTCAATGCGAAAAATATTGTTATGATTGATAGCCGGGGTGTAATCAATAACAAAAGAAAAGATTTGACTGAAGAAAAAAAAGAATTTTTAACAAATAGAAAAATTAATACTCTGGAAGAGGCAATGGTTAATTCAGATGTATTTATTGGTCTTTCTAAGGGAAATATTTTGACTCAAAAGATGTTACTTTCGATGTCCAAAAATCCAATTGTTTTTGCCATGGCAAACCCTGATCCTGAAATTAATTATGATCTTGCATGCAAAACTCGTGATGATATTATAATGGCAACTGGAAGGTCTGATCTTCCAAACCAAGTAAATAATGTTTTAGGCTTCCCGTTTATTTTTAGAGGGGCTCTTGATATTAGAGCAACAAAGATTAATGAATCAATGAAAAGGGCAGCAGTATTGGCTTTGTCTGATCTTGCTAAGGAACTTGTACCTGAGCAAGTTAATCTTGCTTATCAAGAGACAAAACTTAATTTTGGAAAAGATTATATAATTCCAAAGCCATTTGATCCTAGATTAATAAAAAAAGTTCCTATTGCTGTTGCTAAAGCAGCAATAAAATCTGGCGTGGCCACATCTCCGATAAAAGATTGGGATCGCTATGAAATGGAATTAGAGGGGAGATTAGGGAACAGTCAAAAAATAGTTCGAACGATTCATCTGAGGGCAAAATCAGCTCCAAAAAGAATTGTCTTTGCAGAAGCTGATCAATTAGATATTCTTAAAGCTGCTCAAATTGTAAAGGAAGAAAGAATAGGAAAACCGATTCTTCTTGGAGATGAGCAAACAATTAGAGAATTAATGGATTCGATTGATTTTAACGATGACGTTAAGATTTTTGATCCAAAATCATCCGAACAAAATGAAATCCGGAAAAAATATGCAAAACGTTTTTGGAAAGAACAAAAAAGAAAAGGAATAACACTCTATGATGCTGAAAACTTGATGAGGCAAAGAAATTACTATGCTTCAATGATGGTAAAAAAGGGAGATGCAGATACTCTATTATCTGGATATTCAAGAAAATATCCCTCTGTTTTTAAGCCAATCATGGAAGTAATGGGAAAAGCAGAAGGAGTAGACCGAGTAGCTGCAACGAATCTTATGATAACCTCAAGAGGGCCAATATTTATAGCAGATACATCAATAAATGTTGATCCCTCTGCAGAAGAGTTAGCAAAAATTGCAGAAATGACTGCTAAAACAGTTGAAATGTTTGCAATAAAGCCTGTTTTAGCCCTTCTTTCTTTTAATAATTTTGGCTCATCTCCTCTACCTGAGGCTAAAAAAGTTTCTGAGGCAGTAAGTTATATAAAAAAACATTTCCCATCAATTATTGCAGATGGACCTATTCAATCAGATTTCGCTTTGAACAATGAAATGTTAAAAGATAGATTTCCTTTTTCAAGTCTAAATAAAAATAAAGTCAATACTTTAATTTTTCCAAACCTTGATTCTGCTAACATTGCATATAAACTTATAAAGGAGCTTAATAAATCCCTTTCAATAGGACCTATTTTAATGGGACTTAATCAACCAGTTCATATTCTTCAGTTAGGAGCTTCTGTTGAGGAAATTGTCAACATGGCTGCAATAGCAGTAATTGATTCTCAAAGGAAAAAACAAAATAAATGATAACTCAAATTAAAGGAAGATTAATTGAAAAGTCTCCAACCAATCTAGTAATTGATTGCAATGGAATAGGATATGAGATTAATATTTCTTTAAATACTTTTTCAGAGATTCCTGAAGGAGAAAGTATAAAATTATACACCCATCTCCAAGTTAAAGAGGACGCTCATATACTTTTTGGATTTCATACTGTAATAGAAAGATCTGTGTTTAGATTACTTATTTCAGTATCTGGAATAGGAACTAGCATAGCAAGAACCATGTTGTCTTCTTTAAAACCAAGCCAAATTCAAAAGGCTATACTTAATGAAAATCTTCAAAAAATAAAGGGTGTAAAAGGTATTGGATTAAAAACTGCACAAAGAGTTATAATCGAGTTAAAAGATAAAGTAAAATTACTTGATGGGAATGATGAAATTCCTAGTTTAGAAAGCAATACAATCAAAGATGAAGCGTTATCAGCATTAGAGGTGCTTGGCTATTCAAGAAGGTCCTCAGAAAATGTTATTGATAACTTGATTCAGAGTAATCCAGACAGTTCTTTAGAGGAACTTATTAAAGGCGCTTTGAATAAACTATAAAAGTCTTTGATTGTTAGAAAAAAATAGTAGTTATATATTAACTTTATTTCTACTCTTCCTTTTTGGGAACAATTCTTTATTTGGGCAAAGGGCTAAATCAACCTATAACCTTTCAAAGTATCAATTTTCAAGACCATCAAGTATAATTTCCAAGTATATATATGATCCTAATTCAGATTTATATATTTTTTCAGATACAATAGATGATTATCCAATAAATGTCCCTTTGGTATTAACACCGGATGAATTTGAAACTTTCATGTTATCTGAGCAAATAAAATTATATTTTAAAGAAAAAGTTTCAGTAATTACAGGTAACGCTGAAAACATCAAAGAACTACAAAAAAATTTGTTGCCTGAGCTGTATGTTAACAGTAAGTTTTTTCAATCAGTTTTTGGAAGTAATAAAATAGATATAACCCCTAAAGGTTCGGTTGGAATAGATTTAGGAGTTCGCTATCAGAAAAATGATAACCCTGCTGCTTCACCTAGAAACAGAAGTAGTTTTGGATTTGATTTTGATCAGAGAATTAGCTTGAGTCTACTAGGAAATATTGGAGAACGTTTGCAAATTACAGCAAATTATGATACGGAATCCACCTTTGATTTTCAAAATTTAGTTAAGGTTGAATTTAATCCCCCAAGATTTGAGGATCTAAGTAAAATTATTCCTGAAAATTCAAAATTGAGTACTAAAATTCAAAACACAGCTCAAAAAATCGGAGATTTTAATAGCACTTTAGAGGAGGCGAAAGATAAAATAAAAAGCCTAAGATCTTCAGATGAACCCATATCAGGTATTGGAAACGATGTTAGTGATTATTTGAATGGCAAAGTAACTGAAGATGCAATTATTCAAAACATAAATATTGGAAATATAAGTATGCCTTTAAATAGTAATTTAATTCAAGGTGCTCAGAGTTTATTCGGTGTGAGAGCTGATTTAAAATTTGGCAAAACAACATTAACTGGTGTGTTTTCCGAGCAAAGGTCTCAATCACAAAATCTTGTTGCCCAGGGAGGTGGGACAATGCAGGATTTTGATTTTTTTGCTCTGAATTATGAAGAGGACAGGCATTATTTCTTAGCTCACTATTTTAGGGATAATTATGAAAAATTTCTTAAGAATTATCCATATATAAATTCTCCTATCAAGATAACTAGAATTGAAGTTTGGATTACAAATAGAGGTTCTCAAACACAAAATATTAGAAACATAGTAGGTTTTCAAGATTTAGGTGAGGCAAATCCAGATAAAACAACAATGAATCAGAGAATACCAAATTTTATTTTAACATCTAACTTTTCAAGTCCTCCAAGTAACGAAGTAAACCTTTTAAACCCAGAAGCTATTGGAGCTGAAGGAATGCTTAATGAGAATATCAGAGATATCGCGATGTTAGAGCAGGGATTAGGAGATTATAAGGATAAAATTAATGAAGGATTTGATTATGCAGTTCTAGAAAGTGCAAGGAAATTAAACTCCTCAGAATACAATTTAAATGAGCAATTAGGATACATTTCATTAAATCAAAGATTAAGTAACGACGAGGTATTAGCTGTTGCTTTTCAGTATACTATTGGTGGAAAGCTATTTCAGGTAGGAGAATTTGCTAACGTTGGAGTTCCAGGTACTTCGTATGAAATAAATTCTGATGATCAACAAGTAGTAAAAAATAATAGTTTAAT
>JAQWON010000066.1 GCA_029245825.1 Flavobacteriaceae bacterium | reverse complement strand
ATCATATATATTTTTATACGAAGGGAATAAGTTAAAAAAAGAATTTAAAGATTTTTTATTATCAAGATAATCACAAACTAAATCAGAGAAATACCCAGTACTAGAATATGAAATATCAAATTTTTTCAAAATTATTCTTTTTACAAAGATACAGGAACACCATGAAGATCAAAATCATAGGCTTTAACAATTTTTACACTTATAAATTCACCTGTTTTTAAATAGAATTTTTTTGCATCAATAAGAACTTCATTATCAACATCTGGAGAATCAAATGAGGTCCTAGCAATAAAATAATCTCCTCTCTTGCTATCGACTATACATTTATAAGTCTTATTAATTTTCTGCTGATTAAGTTCCCAAGAAATTTGATACTGAATATTCATTATTTCATTTGCTCTTTTCTGTTTTATTTCTAAAGGCACATCATCATTTAGATTATAAGAATGAGTGTTTTCCTCATGACTATATGTAAAACAGCCTAACCTTTCAAAGCGCATTTTTTCAACCCACTTTTTTAATATCTCAAAGTCTTCTTTTGTTTCGCCTGGGTAACCTAGAATAAAAGTAGATCTAATTGCTATCTCTGGAAGAATAGATCTAATAGAAAATATTAGATCAGTCATCTTTTTTTCATTTGTACCTCTTCTCATAGACTTTAATATTTTATTTGAGACATGTTGTAAAGGAATATCTAGATAATTACATATTTTAGGTTCTTCTTTCATGACATGAATTATTCCAAGCGGAAAGCCTGTTGGAAAGGCATAATGTAGTCTTATCCATTCTATACCTTTAACCTTAACTAAAGCCTTGAGAAGATCTGCAAGTTTTCTTTCTCCATAATTATCTATTCCATAGTATGTTAAGTCTTGAGCTATTAAAATTATTTCCTTTATCCCCTGCTTAGCTAATCTTTTAGATTGATCAACTAAATCATCTATACTAAACGATCGATGATTTCCCCTCATAATAGGAATAGCACAAAATGAACAAGGCCTATCACATCCCTCAGAGACTTTTAAATAAGCATAACTTTTAGGAGTTGTAATTAATCTTTCTCCTAATAATTCATGCTTATAATCAGCTTCAAGAACTTTTATTAATTCAGGAAGATTTGTTGTCCCAAAATATGCGTCTACTTCTGGCATTTCTCTTTCCAAATCAGATTTATATCTCTCGCTTAGGCAACCAGTGACAAAAATTTGATCTATTTCTCCTTTTTTTTTGTTTTCTATTTGTTCCAGAATTACATTAATTGATTCTTCTTTTGCATTTTTAATAAAACCACATGTGTTAACAACTACAATATTGCCTTTTTTTTGATGAACCACTTTTTTATTATTAGCCTGAAGCTGACCCATTAGTACTTCGGAATCAAATAGATTTTTCGAGCACCCGAGAGTAATTACATTAATAACATTTTTTTTTAAACTTTTTGTTCTCATAAATGATTTAACTAAAAATAGTTAGGGCTGTCTAATTGAAAAAAGAATCTATAAAAGTTTTAGGTTCAAAAACTTGTAAATCCTCCATTTTTTCTCCAATCCCAATAAATTTAACAGGTATATTGAATTGATTTGAAATGCCAATGACGACACCTCCTTTAGCACTTCCATCTAATTTAGTTATTGCTAATGATGAAACTTCAGTAGCAGCGGTGAATTGCTTAGCTTGTTCGAAAGCATTCTGCCCAGTGGAACCATCCAATATGAGTAAAACTTCATGGGGAGCTTCTGGTATGACTTTATCCATAACTCTTTTTATCTTAGAAAGTTCATTCATTAAATTAATTTTATTGTGTAATCTCCCTGCAGTGTCAATTATAACTACATCAAAATTATTTGCTTTTGCTGATTTTAAGGTATCAAAGGCAACAGATGCTGGATCGCTTCCCATTTTCTGCTTAACTATGTCTACACCAACACGATTTGACCAAATCTCTAATTGATCAATTGCTGCTGCTCGAAATGTATCAGAAGCTCCTAAAAGAACTTTTTTGTTTAGCTTTTTAAACCTATGTGCAAGCTTTCCAATAGTAGTTGTTTTCCCCACCCCATTAACACCTACAACCATTATGACATAAGGAGAAAAAGGAAGAGAAGAATCTTGGCTAGGACTAATATTTGAGTGCTGTTCTAAAAGCATTGAAGATATTTCTTCTTTCAAAATACCATTAAGTTCTTTTGTTCCTAAAAACTTATCTTTAGAAACTCTATTTTCAATATTTTCTATAATCTTAAGTGTTGTTTCAACACCAACATCAGATGTTATAAGAACCTCTTCTAAATCATCTAACACATCAACAT
Source organism: Flavobacteriaceae bacterium (assembly GCA_029245825.1). Classification (GTDB taxonomy): domain Bacteria; phylum Bacteroidota; class Bacteroidia; order Flavobacteriales; family Flavobacteriaceae. The sequence goes on along the minus strand of JAQWON010000066.1, from coordinate 7,428 downwards.
CTACAGTACTTTTTCCTAAAAGGGCACGTCCTAATTTTGCAAAAAAAGATTTTTTTGTTTTCTCTAATCCTTTTTGAAGCTTTGCTTTAGGATCTGTTAATTCTTTAGATTCTGGTTCTGGCTCTGGCTCAGGCTCTGGCTCAGGCTCAGGCTCTGGCTCTGGTTCTGACTCAGGTTCTGGCTCTGGCTCAGATTCTGGCTCAGATTCTGGCTCTGGCTCTGGCTCTGGCTCAGGCTCTGGCTCAGGCTCTGGTTCTGGCTCTGGTTCTGGCTCTGGTTCTGGCTCAGGCTCTGGCTCTGGCTCTGGCTTTGATTTTTTGTGTTTTGATTTGATTTTAGGCTCTAAAATTTCAAACTCTGCATTAGACTCGTCTGATATCTCTTTTGAAGATTTTTTTTTCTCTTTTTTGCCTTTAAAAAAAGAGACAATTGATTTTAGAATACCCATTTCACATAAAATAAATAAAGCTACTATAAAAGTAGCTTATTTTTAGTTGAAATATGACTTTTACTTTTTACTTAACCATTCATTTATTTTATCAGAAGAAATAATTGATTCGACAAAAGAATAATGATTAGAACCATTTTTTTTAACCATTTTAATAGCCTTGGTCAATTTTTTGGAGGAGGTTTGAAGAGTTGCTACAGATTTTTTAGCCATAATTTATACTATTTTATCTCTTTATGTAAAGTCATTCGCTTTAGGATAGGGTTAAATTTTTTAATTTCTATACGATCAGGACTATTTTTCTTATTCTTAGTAGTAATATAACGTGACGTCCCTGGAAGTCCTGAATCCTTATGCTCAGTACACTCTAAAATTACCTGAATCCTATTACTCTTTTTTGCCATAAAAAATTTATTTTAAAATACCCTGAAGACGTGCTTCTTTAATAACAGCACTTATCCCTTTTTTATTGATTGTTCTCAATACGGATGCCTTGATTTTAAGAGTAATCCATTTATTCTCATTGGGAATAAAAAAACGTTTCTTTATTAAATTAAGGTCAAATCTGCGTCGTGTTTTATTAATTGACTTTGACACATTATTACCAAACATTACTCGTTTACCAGTTATTTGACAGATTTTTGACATAAAATTATTTAATAGCAGGCAAATCTACATCATTTTATGGAGTTACAAAAATTTTGAAAATATTAATTTATTACTTAATTAGCTCCTTATAAATTAAATTAAAAGATTGTTTAACTGCATTATTTATAATATTCTCTCGATCTCCTGAAAAATAAAATTTATAGACTTCAACTCTAGATGATTTTGCTATGCCAATAAAAATTGTTCCAATATTTTTTTTTAAATCTCCTCTCCTGGGGCCCGCATTACCAGTAACTGATATAGCAATGTTGCTATTAAATAAAAGTTTAACATTAGTCGCCATTTCACTTGCAATCTCCTTACTAACCGATCCCTTAGACTCTATCAAATCTTTAGAAATATTCAAAATATTTATTTTAGAGCTTTCTGAATAACAAACCAAACTGCCTTTGAAATATGAAGAAGCGCCAGGTTTACTGGTAATCAAAGATGCAATTTTACCACCAGTACAACTTTCAGCAACTGAAATTGTTAGAGATTGTTTATTTAGTTCATTAATAACTAAATAATCAACTGGTTTTTTTTCTTTATCAGTCATCTAAAAACAAATTATTTTACTTTAATTGAGAAAAGTTTTTCGTCATTCAAATAGCCTTCAAGAAAATCATTTTTTTCTACTAGACCTACTCCTGATGGTGTGCCAGTAAATAAAACATCGCCTATTTTCAATGTGAAAAATTTTGAACTATGAGAAATTAATTCATCTATTCCCCATAACATTTTAGATATATTTGAATGTTGAACTTTTTCGTCATTTTTCAACAAATAAAATTCTAAGTTTTTTAAATCATCAAATGTATTTTTATCTTTCCACTCGCCTACCAAGGCAGAACCGTCAAAAGCCTTTGATTTTTCCCATGGCAATCCCTTTTTTTTCAATTCACTTTGATAATCACGAGCGGTAAAATCAACTCCAACAGTTATCTTATCATAATATTTGTGTGAAAATTCTTCATCTATATGCCGTCCCAATCTATTAATTAAAACTAAAACTTCTATTTCATAATGGATTATGTTTGAAAAAGAAGGAATGATAAAAGGGCTATTCTTTTGTATTAATGATGAGTCTGGCTTAATAAAAATAACTGGTTCGGAGGGTTTTTCAGTTCCCATCTCTTTAATATGTTCGGAATAATTTTTGCCAACACAAATAAATTTCACCTTCTAAATATTTGAGTTTTTTAATCTTATAGCTGTCAAAACCTTTTTTGTATAGATAGGAAAATCTGCATTCATGATCCATCCAAAATAACCAGGTTCCTTTTGCATAACTATTTTAACTTTTTGACCTTTGTGTTTTCCAAATGAAAAAGATTCCTCACCATCTTTATCATAAATAATAAACCCAGCAAAGTCTGCAAACTTAGAATTAGTAGAAAATTCGCTTAGAAAATTAACATCCCTATTTAATTCACTATATTTTTTTAGTTGACCATTTAGGACCTCATAAGTTGCCCTAGTATCAGCCAAAGCAGAATGAGCATCTTTATGTTCTTTATCACAATAAAACTTCAAAGCTGCAGAAAGATTTCTTTGCTCCATTTTATGAAAAATAGTTTGAACATCAATAGTCTTTACATTGTCAAAATTAAAATTAATATCAGCTCTTAACATTTCTTCTACTAAAAGAGGAATATCAAACCTGTCTGAATTATATCCTGCTAAATCTGAATTTTTAATGAAATTGTAAATATCATTAGACAAATCCTTAAAAGAAGGTTCGTTTTTAACATCTAAGTCTGTAATTCCATGTATCAGAGTAGCCTCATTTGGAATTGGACATTCAGGATTCACTCTCCAAATTTTTTCATTCTGTTTGCCATCAGGAAAAATTTTAATAATTCCTATTTCAACAATTCTATCTTTGACAATACTAATCCCTGTTGTCTCTAAATCAAAAAAACAAATTGGCCTTTCAAGATTAAGAAGCATATTAAATGATTAAGTTTTTATCCCACTGATCAAGATAATCTGCCATTTTTTTAACAAAATTCCCTCCCATTGCACCATTGATAATTCTGTGATCGTAGGTGTGGGAAAGCATGACTTTTCTTCTTATCCCTATAAAATCTCCTTCTGGAGTTTCAATAACTGAAGGAACCTTCCTGATTACACCAATAGCAACTATTCCAACTTGAGGTTGATTAATTATTGGGGTACCCATCAATGATCCGAAATTTCCAACATTAGTAATAGTAAATGTTCCCCCTTGAACTTCTTCTGGCTTTAATGATTGATTTCTTGATCTAGAGGCGAGATCATTTACTACTTTTGAGAGTCCTACAAGATTTAAATGATCAGCATTATGAATTACAGGAACTATTAAACTTCCATCATTAAGAGCTGTTGCCATAGAAATATTTATAGATTTTTTTTGAATTATTTTGTCACCATCAACTGAACTGTTGAGCAAGGGAAAATCTTTTATTGCCTTGATTAAAGCGGTTATAAAAAGAGGTGTGAAAGTTAATTTTTCTCCTTCTCTAGTCTGATAAGAATTTTTAATTTTTTCTCTCCAATTCCATAAATCAGTTACATCTGCTTCAACAAAGGATTGAACATGAGCTGAGGTTTGTTTACTGGCTATCATATTGGCAGCAGTTAACCTAGTCATTCTTGACATTTCAATTATTTTATCTTGAGTTCCTAATACAATATCGTGATGAGAATTTATTTCTTGAGATGAACCAGGTTTCCTTGTGTTGAGATATAACAAAATATCCTTTTTAGTAATTCTCCCATTTTTTCCTGTTCCAGAAATTTTCTCAAGTTCTTCAGGAATAATATTTTCCTTTTTAATAATATTTTTTACTAATGGTGATAAAAACTTTTTATCTAAATTATTTTTTAGTTCATCGGTTTTATTTTCCTTAAAAAAAATTGTTGACTCCCTTTCTGATTCTACAAAAGGCACACTAACAGATTCCTGTTTTCCGATTTCTCTTTCTATTCGACCATCTATGTCATCTTCAAATTCGTTTATATCATCCTTATCGGTTTCTATCACACCAATAATCTCACCTACTTTTATAACATCATTCTCTGAAAATTTCTTCTCTTTTAAGATACCCTTAACCTCTGAAGGAATATCAGAATCAACTTTATCAGTTGCAATCTCAACAACTGACTCATCAATATCTATTGTATCGCCTTCCTCCTTTAACCATTTGATTAGAGTTGCTTCAGCAATGCTCTCACCCATTTTTGGAAGTTTTAAAAAATACTTTCCCATAAGTTGAATCTAAAGAACAAAAATATCAAATTTATAGATTATTTGATTCTAAAATGATTTACAAAAAAATTAGTACTCTTATGCTGAACTTTCATATGGCACCCTCTTCATAATACTTCTGCCTAACGTTATCTCATCTGTGTATTCAAGCTCATCTCCAACTGAAATACCTTTAGCTATAACTGAAATTACAACCTTATACTTCAATAAAAGTTTATACAAATAAAAAATAGTTGTTTCAGCTTCCATTGTAGAGCTAAGAGCAAAAATTATTTCCTTTATTTCTTCTTTTTTAACTTTTTCAATTAAAGAATCAACATTTAAATCCTGAGGTCCCACACCATCTATAGGAGAAATAATACCTCCCAAAACATGATAATATCCTTTAAATTGCTGAGTGTTTTCTACTGCAATAACATCTCTTATATCCTGAACAACACACAAAATTTGCTTATCCCTTTTATCATTAGAACATATATCACAAATAATTGAATCGGATAAATTGTTACAGCTTTTACAAAATTTGATTTTTTCTCTAAAATTAATTAGGGAATTTGCTAACTGATTAGTTGAAGACTTTGGAAGTTTTAAAATATGTAATGCCAATCTTAAAGCAGTTCTTTTACCTATACCAGGCAACTGAGCTATGTCATCAACAGCACTTTGAAGTAATTTTGATGAAAATTCCACTCTGCAAAGTAATAAATATTTTGATAGACATGAATTCTTATATTTGAAGTTCAATACGGTTAAATGATTAGTCCTTTATTTATACTAACTTTAATTATCTGTTATTTTTTGATATTACTTGTAATTTCATTCTTTACTAGTAAAAAAGATGACAATCATACATTTTTTACAGCAAACAAAAGTTCTCCATGGTATTTGGTTGCTTTTGGAATGGTTGGAGCCTCTCTTTCAGGGGTAACTTTTATTTCTGTTCCTGGATGGGTAGGTGCATCTGGATTTACTTACTTTCAAGTAGTTATGGGATATCTTATTGGTTATTTCTTTGTCGCATATATACTACTGCCTATTTATTACAATTACAAGTTAACCTCTATTTATGAATACTTAAACATTCGTTTTGGAAAAAATAGTCACCTTGTTGGAGCATCTTCTTTTTTTATATCACGGGTCTTAGGAGCTAGCTTCAGGTTATTTTTAGTTGCCATTGTAATGCAACAATTCATTTTTGAAGCATGGGGAGTTCCTTTTGAAATAACTGTTGTCATTTCAATTTTATTGATATGGGTTTACACTCAAAGAGGAGGAATTAAAACAATAGTCTGGACAGATACATTGCAAACATTATTAATGATTATATCAGTTTTAGTAACTCTGATTTTTATGTTGAAATCTTTGCAGTGGAACTTTAATGATTTTTTAATGTCTAATGAATTTAATCAATACAATGAAATTTTTGTTTTTGATGATTTTCTAGTTCGAAATAATTTTTTTAAACATTTTATTGGAGGTGTATTTATAACAATATGTATGACAGGACTGGATCAAGACATGATGCAAAAAAACCTGACTTGTAAAAACTTAAAAGAAGCCCAAAAAAATATGGTTGTTTTCAGTTTTGTTCTAGTAATTGTAACATTACTTTTTTTGTTTGTGGGAGCGCTCATATATATATATTCTCAAAAAAACAATATTCAAATCCCTTTAATGGATGGAATACGGAAAACAGATTTATTATTCCCAGAAGTTGCAATAAATGGTGATTTGGGAATTTTTGTTGGAACAACCTTTATACTTGGGCTAATTGCAGCTGCCTATAGTAGTGCAGATAGCGCCTTAACTTCTCTTACTACGTCATTTAGTATAGATTTTTTAAAACTTAAAAAAAAGCCTAAAAAGAAGCAAAGAAAGATTAGAAAAATAGTACATGTTATGATGAGTCTTGTACTCGTTTTTGTGGTAATAATTTTTAAGTATTTTTTAGACAGAAATGTTATTGATGGATTATTAACCATAGCATCATATACCTATGGACCTTTATTAGGGCTTTTTTCATTTGGAATTTTCACACCCTATAAAATAAATGATAATTATGTCTGGCTGATAGTGATTTTGTCAATTTTATTTGTTTTTTTTATTGGTAATCTAGATAAAGAAATTTTATTTGGGTATGAATTCGGTTATGAATTATTGCCTTTAAATGGATTTATCACTTTTATAGGACTAATACTGATTAGTAGAAAGTAAAACAAGAGTACAAGCGTTTTCAAAGTAAATTTCTTTTTTGATCAAAATATTTGAAAATTCAATATTTTCTGCTCCAGGATTGAATAAAACTCTTTTTGGTTTTAATCTAACAATATAGTCGTAGTATAATTTTTGAATTTTCTTTGACAAGTAAATTGTTACTGTATGAACATTTTCAATGTGTAGAAAATCAGTGTTAATTGACACATTAGAAATTTCCCCCTTTTTATTACCAATTGCATACACTTCATGACCAGATTCAATTAATCTTTCAATAGCTTTATTTGAAAATCTCTCTTCATTTAATGAAGCTCCTAAAACAAGAGTTTTCATTGCCATTTTATGATTACACTACCCCATGTAAAGCCACTGCCAAATGCAGCTAGAACAATATTATCTCCGCTATTAATTTCACCAGATTCCCATGCTTCAGTTAATGCAATTGGAATTGAAGCAGCAGTTGTATTACCATATTTTTCAATATTGTTATAAACTTGATCATCTTTAAGTCCAAATTTTCTCTGGACAAATTGTGAGATTCTAAGATTAGCTTGATGAGGAATTAAAAGATCAATGTCTCCAGGGGATAAGTTATTTTTTTTTAGTCCCTCTAGAATAACTTGTTCAAAACGAGCAACAGCATTTTTAAAAACCATTTGACCGTTCATGTATGGGTAATATGAAATATCTTCAGGGTTATTTGCTTTTATAATTTCAGGGACCCAACGATTAGTACTAGGTCCAATAAGAGAAAGTTCTTCTGCATGTTTACCTTCAAAGTGAAGATGCGACGAAAGAATTCCTTTACTGCTAGAAACTTCACGACAAACTACAGCAGCCCCAGCTCCATCACCAAAAATTACAG
>JAQWON010000059.1 GCA_029245825.1 Flavobacteriaceae bacterium | reverse complement strand
CGGTGCAGTTGTGTCTTGAAAAAGTCCAAACCAACCCGAAGAAACAGCAACCCTAATAGAATATATATAATTATACTCTTCGATTGAATTTATTATTAATAATGATCCTCCTTCATTTTCACATGCTAGTTTTGCAGAAGCAAAATTTGAAGTTATGCTAGACTTATAATATGAGCTTCCTCCAAAAGTTCCTGCTAGTGTATAACCAGCGGGAGCAGCAATTGAAGAACTTAATTCTAATATATGTGCTCTAATTTGAGTTGCGCCTAAATCATTAAACATACCACTAGACCCGCCAAACTCTCCGTGATTTTCACCACCGCCTCCATTAGGCTCAACACCTCCCCATTTATCGCTTAAATCAACACCGCTTGGGCTTATTGTAATGGTCCGCTGAGGAAGCATCACTAGACCAGCAGAAGGGGAAGAAAAAGTTTTACATGCATGGTTGTTTTTCCAAGTCGCTACTCTATATTCTGATCCGTCTAAAGAATAATCACTAGGTGTAACAGATAAAGTAGAGCTGTCAGTATTAGAATAAACTGAATTGTCATTAATATCCTCCCAGTCTATCCCATTATAGATTTGCCACTTGTATATCGAATTAGGAGTATCCGTTTGAACCTGGTAAGTTGCAGTGTCTCCCAAACAAATAGTCTGAGTTGTAGGTAGAGAGGTGATGCTAACAGTACTCCCTGATTGAAGAAAATCATATACAGCATTGGAATCACCATCTGTAGGTGTCGTATATGCAACTCCTTCAGATGTAACTACTCCAAGAGTATTAACAGTAACTGAACTTGTGCCCAATATACCATCTATATCAGTATCTAGAAATCCAGCTTCGGCAGTATCAAAACAAGAATCTGCATCACTATCAAGATCATAGGAATTATAACTTCCGTCTATATCACTGTCTTTAGGCCAATGACTCAGACTTACCAATAAAGATATTTCTGAATCACTTGAGACATTATTGTTTATATGAGTTATTGATATTCCGTTTAAATGTTCTCCATGAAATGAAAAAGGTGTCGCCCCTGAAGGAGATGGATTAAATTTAAAACGTATCTCATTAGCAGTAAATGATGTAATGCCAGACTCAAAATTATCATCAAAATCTGTATCAATAAGAATCTGATTATCAGTATTTAAAACTGTTAAAGTTTTACTAGAAGGTAAAGCTGTAATTCTGAATTCTTCGTAGTCAATAATAGTATGCGATATTGAAGGATTGTGAATCACTTCGAAATTGGCATCGTTTATCGGAAATAAAAATTCGATTTTGTTTGACTCACTACTCCCTGCAAAAACTGTAGAATTTACAATCCCTCCAGATGAAGTTGCTATAGCGTTGGGGGCATTAACGGTTGTTGAAACCGTAAAAATTCCTGAAATCGGAGTAGAAACACCAGTCAAAGTAAAATTAGGGGCTGATATATCGGCAAGGTTAAACACTCCATCTCCCCAGGACTCAACGTCATTATAAATCCCATCGTTATCAATATCTAAATCAATGTTGTCATTAATACCATCTCCATCAAAGTCTGGAGGGCAAATACTAACTGGAATTAGATCTGACTCATATGTTGAAGTTACACCTCCGCAATTTGCATAGGCTATGACTTTATAATATCCTGCATTTGAAGGGGCAAAGGGGTTATTGTCTTGGGCTAAATCTACAAAACCACTACCTCCGTTAAACCACCAGGACCAACTATCATATTTGTCAAGTGCATCAGAAGAAACGGTAAGTTCAACATTTGGCAAACAAAACTCTCCGCTAACATCTGGACGATTTAAAACAACCTCTGGCTTACTAATAAAACCTGAATAAAAGCCTCCAGAAGTAGCAACTCCACTTTGATTATAATAAGCACAATAAAGTTCCCCAGTTGAAGTAACTGAAACATCGCCATTAAGTCCTGAAAGAACATATGCTTTATATGTTTCCCCAAGGCTTGTAGTTCCCTGAACTGTTCTAGTACCGCCCACAAGAGTTACGCCCCCTGCAAGAGCTCCAGATTCAATGTCTACATCTGTATTATCTTGATCTGAAAATGTTACCGTTGCTGTAGAATTTGTAATTATTGTAACAAAGCCTGTGTAAAGTGCAGTGCCAATATATTCTATGTTTGGAATGTTATCAACACTCCCCACGCTTTGACATGAAAGAGGGGGTACAAAAAACATCGACTGATTAGCTTCACTAGAACCTGAGCCTATCCCCTGATAGGCAAAAACTTTTTCAGAGGCAGTAACAAAAAGAGTCTCATGTGTCGCGTCATATTCACCTCCTTCAAGAATTACATATCTATTATTAGGGTCTGAAGCGTCTATTGTAGCATGGACTGTAGAGCTCCCGTTAAGCCTTATTTCAGTATTATCCTCTGTAGCTACAAGCAAGACATTCTCCCACCCATCATTACCACCTCCCTTTACAAATCCATATTCAGTCCCAACCTTTTCTTTCCCAACAATTTGATCGATTCCATAATCTCTTCCAGAACCATTGAAAAAACTACCGTTAGCAGATCCAGTATTAACAACAATGTCCTTATCCGATTCTATCGAAACACCAATAAGACCATCTTCGTTTGCAGCAGTATTAGATGGAAAAACTGCTAAAACATAAGTTTCAAAAGCATCTAATGTTTCGTTGATTGAAAAAATTCCAGTTCCAGCAGGTTCAGCATAATTAATTAAATCAACTGTCCTTTCAATCTGATCAAAAGTTACACTTGTGTTATCAGAAGTGGCCATAACAGAAATAAAATTAAGATAGTTGTTAGATCCTGGGTTTTGGCTGTCAAAACTCCCCGATCGAAAAGATTTTCCAAGCCCAGCACTACCTTTGCTTACAAGGGCACCAGCCTGAGCTCCGCCAGCCCTTAACCTGACTGAAACATATACCGGCCTATCTGCATTAATTACATATCCCTTATTATTTAAAACAGTTGCGGCTTCAGTATCTCCATCAGTTAATTGAATTGCAAAGTTAGTGTCTCCTGTTCCTACAGATATTTCTGCATATGCTGATTTTGAAACTACTCCTGTAATATAACTTGCAGCAGAAGAACCAACAGGTATAACAGTGTAGTTAACATCAATAGTTGAAGGAGTAGAGATGTAAATAAATTGACCCTCTGGATAAGAATTATTCCCGCTTCTTCCATTTGATGCTATGGGAGGGATATAATGATTTTTACTTAGCTGCGCTTGAAGTATTTCAGAGTTAACACAAACAAAGAAAATAAACAAAAGTCCTTTAAAAAGATCTCTCATAAAGCCATAAATCTATCAAAATAACTTGACAACAATTATATAAAGTTATCTATTTTAATTTATCTCAAAAAACAATTGGCATTCAGACTCTTAAGCTAATAAATTTATTTATTTAATATCTTTATATAAATAAGCAATAGAATTTCAAATCAAAAAACTCATACACATAATTATATTTGGGCTAATCTGTTTTAATATTCACGGACAGCAAGAAGTTATATTCACCCAATATATGTTTAGCCATCAGCATTTAAATCCTGCTTATGCAGGGTCAAAAGATTATTCAAATTTTACTATTCTCCACCGAATGCAATGGCTCAATTTTGATGGAGCACCAGAATCACAAAGCTTTACATTTAGCAATAAAATGTCTCCTAAAAAATTAGGAATAGGAATAAGTGGTGTGAATGATAAAATTGGTCCTTTAAATAATACTAGTGTTGCTGCTGATGTATCTTATCATCTTCCTACTGGGGAGTCTTCGTTTCTTTCTCTTGGCCTTAAATTAGGAGTAGCAAATATTAATTTTGACACTTCCATTTTGTCAACTTCAACTCCAAATGATGTTGCATTTTCATTTGAAGAAAATGATTCATTTGTCCCAAATCTTGGATTTGGTTTTTACTATCATAGCCCAAAATTTTATGCAGGATTTTCTGTCCCATGGATAATTGAAAAAAATTCTTTTAACTTAAAAAGACATTTATACCTAATATCTGGTGGGCTAGTCTCCTTTACAGAAAATATCCAATTAAAGCCAAGTTTACTTATAAAGCATACTCCTGGAGCAATTACTGGATATGATCTGAGCGCACTCTTTCAATACAAAGAATTATTTTGGATAGGTCCTCAAATGAGAAGTTCTATCTTCAAAATTTTACCTCAATCAGAATTTGGAGGAGGATTTGGTTTGATGGGCGGAATTTATCTAAGCAAGAATATTTCTATTGGATATACATACAACACATCATCTTTAGATGATTCAATAAAATTTTCAAATCCTACTCATGAGTTTATGTTACGATTTGATTTAATCAGAAAAGATTTTTCTGTTTTAAGATCACCTAGAATATTTTAAATATGAAAAAAAAATTATTATTTACTTTTCTAATCTTTAGTTCTTTAAACGCGCAGATAAAAGAACCCGGTTTAAATGAAAAAAAATTAGCCTGGGGGGATTATTATTTTTTCAATAAAGAATATGAAAAATCTATTTCTTTTTATCTTGATTATGAGGGAAAAATGCCTGATAAAAACATAAGAAATCTTGCCAAAGCATATTTTGAAATTGGATTAGTTGAAGAAGCTGAGAAATCTCTAAAACCTATTGTAGATTCTGATTTTGCAGAAGTAATAGACTATTACCATTACACAAATTATATCACTAATAATCCGAGCTTAAAAGATGAATACATTGAAAAAGCACTAAAGCTTCCAATCAAAAATAAAATAGATTCTAATGAAGACTCTTCTAAAGATTTAGCTAAAGATCAATATGCCCTTACTAATCTTGAAATCAATACAGAAAATTCAGAGTTTGGTGCATATTATTTAAATCACCCTTCTTCACCTGGCATGATTTATTCTAAAGTTCAGCCAGATGAATACAATAAAGCTTTCAAAAAAAGGTTTAGGTCTCTTTATCCTGTTTATAATTTACATAAAAGCGATTTTGATGAAAAATCTTTTAAAGTAAATTCTTCTGAGGCTTTCCCCAATTCAATAAATTCACTTTTTCAAGAAGGCCCTGCATCTTGGAATGAAAAATCTGATATTCTTTATTTTACTCGTAGCTCAAAAGCAATAGGAGAAAAAAATATTATTGAATTAGATATTTATTCAATAAAATATAGCGACATTAATTCTACCATTGCATTCCCCGCATCAATTAATTTACAGGGTTACTCATCGATGCATCCTAGTGTAAGCGCAACTGATCACAAGCTTTATTTTGCAAGTGATCGCCCGGAGGGTTATGGAGGCATGGACCTATACTTTGCTCACATTTTGCCTGATGGCAAATTTGGCCCAGTTATAAATCTTGGCCCTGATATAAATACTGCAAAAGATGAAGTCTTCCCATTTATTCATAATGAAAGATTTTTATTTTATTCATCAACTGAAGGTGATGGTGATGTACTAAATGTTGTTGGGGATAAATTTGGCAACACTGAAACCTCCATTGAAGAAGGTGAAAGAGAAAAGCTAGATATTAAAATGGCTATAAATGTGATTGAAAATCGATGGGAAATACATTCTCTAAATTCTCCATTTAATTCTAAAGACAATGATGACTTTTCAATATACATCTCAAATCCTCTTCAATTTGGTCTACTGGCTTCTAATAGATCTGATGGGAAAGGAGATGATGATCTTTATGCTTTTAAGTTCACTCCGCAAATAATTGGTGAAGATGATAATTACAAATACAAAACTAATGATACACTTGCTATTTCATTTGAAGGAGTATTATCAAATGATATAAAAAAGATGTTTTCAAATGATCCGTTAACCGCTCTTTTTGAAAAAGGTGTTACAATAATAAAAAGTACAGATTTTGGTTATCTCAAACTAAATAACAATGGAAGCTTTATCTACAAAAATAATAACCCACTAGAAAAAGGAGATAAGTTTACCTATGTTATAAATTCAGATTTTGGATCTTCAGACCCTATCAAGGTTACTCTTGAAAGAGAAGATATGCCAAAACTGAAAACTCCCTCACCAATCTTTTTTGATTTTGATAAATTTACTTTGTTAGAAAAACACAAAGACAGATTAGATGCTGTTCTAGAAATATTAAATAGTTATCCTGAAATCAAAATAGAAGTTAATTCATATGCTGATTGTAGAGGCTCAAATGAGTATAACTTAAAACTTTCTATTAAAAGAAATGAAAGTGTATTAAATTATATACATCAAAGAATAGAAAAATCTGAAAGAGTTTTTGGTAAAGGGTTAGGAAAAGAAAATATTGAATCGCTTGATATAAAAAATGAATGCCCTTGTTGTTCAATCACTGAAGAAGAACATCAACAAAATAGAAGGACCGAATTCAAAATTATATATAACTAGTTCCCTATTAGAATCAATTATTACTGAGTTCTAAAGGCGTATACACCAGATGAAGCTGTATTTCCATTGGCATCTATTGCGATAACTTTCCAGTAGTAAGTTTCATTTAAAACAACATCAGCCATAAACTCTGTGGTATCCCCACTGATTTCTTTAGCCAGT
>JAQWON010000057.1 GCA_029245825.1 Flavobacteriaceae bacterium | reverse complement strand
AATTTTACTTCCAGATACTCTTGGAATTTTAGAACCAAATGAGACTCATGACTACCTTTTAGAGCTAATTGAAAGATATCCAAAAATGCCTATAGATTTTCATGGGCATAATGATTATGACCTTTCAGTATCTAATGCATTAGCTGCATCTAAAGCAGGTGTCAATGGTCTACATCTAACCATAAACGGGATGGGAGAAAGAGCTGGAAATGTTCCTCTTGCCAGTGTTGTTGCTGCTATTAATGATTTTATGCCAGAATTAACTCTTAATATAAAAGAAAAAAAATTATACAAAGTTAGTCAGCTTGTAGCTGCAATTACAGGATTTCGTATCCCAGCCAATAAACCTATTGTGGGATAAAATGTTTTTACACAAACAGCAGGAATACATGCTGATGGAGATCAAAAAAATAATTTATATTATAATGATTTGTTGCCTGAAAGATTTGGTAGAAAACGTAAATATGCATTAGGTAAAACTTCAGGTAAGGCAAATATTAAAAAAAATCTTCAAGAACTTGGTTTGAAATTAAATGAAATTGAATTAAAAAAGGTAACTCAAAGAATAATTGAGCTAGGTGATAAAAAAGAATATGTGACAAATTCAGATTTACCTTTCATTATATCAGATGTCTTAGGAAGTGCTGATGTCCAAAAAAAAGTAAATATAAAATCATACGCATTGACACATGCAAAAGGCCTCAAGGCATCTACTAGTATTGCCCTGGAACTTCACGGAAAAATCTTTGAAGCTAGCTCTTCTGGTGATGGACAGTATGATGCTTTTTGGAAAGCTTTGAATGAAATTTACAAAAGAGAAAAAAGGAAATTACCTAAACTGATAGACTATGCGACTAGAATTCCTCCGGGAAGTGATTCAGATGCCTTATGTGAAACTACTATTTCGTGGAATGATGGAAGTAGAGAATTTTCTACTAGAGGATTAGATTCAGATCAAACTGTTTCAGCTATTCAAGCTACAGAAAAAATGCTCAATATAATTGAAAAAGATAAAAAATGATATTTAATATAGCTGTGCTTCCGGGAGACGGAATTGGTCCAGAGGTTATTGAACAAAGTGTAAGAGTATGTGATGCAGTTGCAAAAATATTCAATCACAAAATTAATTGGAATTACGGGTTAGTAGGGGCCTCAGCAATTGAAAAAAAAGGAGACCCTTATCCTAAAGAAACTCATAGAATTTGCGAGGATTCAGATGCTATTCTTTTCGGAGCCATTGGAGATCCAAAATTTGATAATGATCCTTCACTAAAGATACGGCCAGAACAAGGTCTTTTAGAGATGAGAAAAAAATTAGGCCTCTATGCAAACGTAAGACCTACCTTTACTTTTCCGTCACTAATTAATAAATCTCCATTAAAAAAAGAAATAATTAAAGGCACAGATCTTATCTTTCTAAGAGAGTTAACAGGAGGAATTTATTTCGGGAAAAGAGGCCGATTAGATAATGGAAATACAGCTTATGACACATGTATTTATTCTAGAGAAGAAATAGTTAGATTAGTGAAAATGGGGTTTGAGTTAGCTGAAAAAAGATCTAAAAAGTTGTGCTGCGTTGATAAAGCAAATGTGCTAGAAAGTTCTAGATTATGGAGAGAAACAGTTCAATCGATGGAAAAAGATTATCCAAAGGTTTTAGTTTCTTATGAGTTTGTTGATGCAGTAGCAATGAGACTAATCCAGTGGCCAAAAAATTATGATGTTTTAGTAACTGAAAATCTTTTTGGTGATATTTTAACTGATGAAGCTTCTGTTATAACTGGTTCAATGGGACTTATGCCATCTGCTTCTATAGGAAATAAAAATAGTCTATATGAGCCTATCCATGGATCATTCCCTCAAGCAGCAAAAAAAAACATAGCTAATCCTTTAGCAACAATTCTCTCAGCTGCAATGATGTTTGAAATGAGTTTTGGTTTGAAAAACGAATCTGAAATAATAAAAATAACGGTAGATAAGTCTCTAAAAAATGAAATTGTAACTGAAGATCTTTCAGGTGAAAAAGGGAGGAAGTTTAGCACCTCTGAAGTAGGAGATTTCTTAGTTAAAGAAATCCTGTCTAGTAAAATTTAATTTTAATTCCTAAAATTCTGGAGATTCATATAATTTTTCATCAACTTATTCAAACCATCCATAAATAACTCTCGCTATATAAGAATTCTTGAAAATGATTTTAATAATGAAGAATAAAATGGCAAAAATAGAGGTGATAATACCAGCTTTTTTGAGCGATTCCCACATGGAAATATAAAAATTTTATAATATCTTCTTCATTGCAGTCATTGATTCCCGTAGCTCATATCCAATTATTTCGATTGGATGAAAACGGATTATCTCATTAACATCAATTAGCTTTTTATTATCAATGTTTGTTTCATTTAGGAATTTAGATCCATTGCCAATTACACTTTTATCTATTCCTTTCATAAATTCAGATAGAAGTGGTTTTGCTGCGTGATCAAATAGGTAGCATCCATATTCAGCAGTATCAGAGATAATTCTATTCATCTCAAATAACTTTTTTCTTGCAATTAAATTTGCTATCAGTGGTGCCTCGTGTAATGATTCATAGTAGGCTGATTCTTCTTTTATTCCAGATGCAATCATTGTTTCAAATGCAAGTTCTACACCAGCTCTAACAAATGAGATCATCAAAATGCCATTATCAAAAAATTCTTGTTCTTTAATTTCTTCAGAGGTGATTTTAGTTTTTTCAAAAGAAGTCTCAGAAGTATGTGCCCTCCATTCCAATAATTTTTGATCATCATTTTTCCAGTCCTCCATCATTGTTTTAGAAAAATTACCAGATATAATATCGTCCATATGCTTTTGAAAAAGAGGTGTTAAGATTTTCTTTAATTCCTCTGAAAGTTCAAAGGCCTTTACTTTAGCCGTATTAGACAATCTATCCATCATATTAGTTATTCCTCCATGCTTTAAAGCTTCAGTTATGGCTTCCCATCCATATTGAACAAGTTTAGAAGCATAACCTTTCTCAATACCATTCTCAATCATTTTATCAAAACATAAAATTGACCCTGTTTGCAATATTCCACAAAGAATTGTCTGTTCTCCCATCAAATCAGATTTTACCTCAGCTATAAATGAAGATTCTAAAACACCAGCTCTATGACCTCCTGTAGCAAAAGCATATGCTTTAGCTTGATCCAAACCATGCCCGTTAGGATCATTTTCGGGATGAACAGCAATAAGAGTAGGAACTCCAAAGTCTCTTAAATATTCTTGTCTAACTTCAGTTCCAGGACACTTAGGAGCTACCATAATAACAGTTATATCATTTCGTATTTCAATACCTTCTTCCACAATATTAAAACCATGAGAATAAGATAAAGTAGAGTTCTTTTTCATTAACGGCATGACATTTTCAATGACTGAAGTATGGTTTTTATCAGGCGTTAAGTTAACAACAAGATCCGCTGAAGGGATTAAATTATCAAATGTATCAGCATTAAAATTATTTTCAGTAGCATTTTTATAAGAATCACGCTTTTCTTCAATTGCACTTTTTCGAAGAGCAAAAGAGATGTCTAATCCTGAATCACGCATATTCAATCCTTGATTTAACCCCTGAGCTCCACACCCTACAATCACAATTTTTTTCCCCATAAGAACATTTATACCATCATTAAATTCTGAGGAACTCATCAATCTACATTTTCCTAATTGCTTAAGTTTACCGGTTAGTGATAATCTATTAAAATAATTACTCATTTTTATTTTTTTTTATAATTACTGCCTTTAAAGGTATTTAAAATATCAGAAATACCCATTTTAGATTTTGTTACTGATATCCTTCCAGATCTCACAAACTGTAATAAACCATATGGTTCAAGATCTTTGTATAATTGTTCTGTCTCATGGCGAAACCCTGTTTTTTCAATAACAAAAAACTTTGGAGACACTGTTACTATATTAGCATTGCTTTTTTTAATTACATTTTGGATATGTCTTTGTTTAAATAAAGAACTAGATTTTACCTTGTAAAGTGCTGATTCTTGAAAAATAGTTTCTTTATCTGTATGATAGAACGCCTTTATTACATCAACTTGTTTATCAATTTGAGAAACAATCTTTTTTACTTTTTCCTCATTTGCATTAACAACGATTATAAAACGAAAAACATTCTTAATTTCCGATAAAGAAGTTGAAAAACTTTCAATGTTAATATGTCTTTTTAAAAAAATTGTTGAAATACGGTTAAGTAGGCCAACGTTATTTTCACTGTATATTGATATTGTGTATACTATCTCGTCTTTCATGTTAATTATTCAAGTCTTATATTAGACACCGATTCTCCAGATGGAATCATTGGAAAAACATTATCTTCTTTTTCAACACATATCTCTAAAAAATAAGGTTCTTTAGATAAAATCATCTCTTTAATAGAGCGATCTAGATCCTTTCGGTTTTCTACTCTATTAGCTTTAATATAATAACCCTTGGCAATAGCCACAAAATCAGGGTTCACCATTTCAGTTTCCGCATACCTTTTGTCAAAAAATAATTGTTGCCATTGCCTTACCATTCCTAAAAATTCATTATTAAGAACTAGTATCTTTACTGGTAACTTATTCTGAAAAATAGTTCCTAACTCCTGAATCGTCATTTGATATCCTCCATCTCCAATAATTGCAATTACTTCTCTTTCAGGGGCGCCCATTTTTGCTCCTATAGCAGCTGGTAAAGCGAATCCCATGGTTCCAAGGCCTCCTGAGGTAATGTTGCTTTTTGATTTTATAAATTCAGAATATCTACATGCTACCATTTGGTGCTGTCCAACATCAGTAACAATAATTGCGTCACCCTTAGTATATTTATTAACAGCAGAAATAGTTTCTCCCATGGTCAATCCATTTTTTTTTGGATTTAAATCTTCATTTATAACTTTATCTATTTCTATCTTTTCTAGATCTTTAAACTGTTTAATCCAGTCAGGATATTCTTTGTTTTTGATTAGTGGTGTTAGTTTAGATAAACTTTCTTTACAATCCCCTAAAATTTCAATATCAACCTTAACATTTTTATTAATCTCTGAAGGATCAATTTCAAAATGCAAGACTTTTGCTTGTTTAGCATAAGTTTTCAAATCTCCAGTAACTCGATCATCAAAACGCATTCCAATAGCTAACAAAACGTCGCATTGATTAGTTAAAACATTAGGAGCATAATTTCCATGCATTCCAACCATACCTACATTTAAGGGATGAGAAGTTGGTAAGGCTGAAAGGCCTAAAATTGTCCAAGCAGATGGAATACCGGACTTTTCAACAAATTTTTTTAATTCTTTTTCTGCTTCTCCAAGAATAACGCCCTGTCCAAAAACAATAAGCGGCTTTTTCGCTTTATTTATCAACTTGGAAGCTTTATTTAAAATTTCATCACCCAGCTGAGGTTTTGGGAAATAACTTCTTATGCCGTCGCATTTTTTATATGAAAATTTAAATTTTTCAAATTGAGCATCCTTGGTAATGTCAATTAACACTGGACCAGGACGACCAGATTTTGCTATATAAAAAGCCTTAGCAAGAATTAAGGGTATTTCAGATGCTTTTGTGATCTGGTAGTTCCATTTAGTTACTGGAGTTGAAATACCTATAATATCAGTTTCTTGGAAAGCATCTGATCCAAGTAGATGTGAGGCAACTTGCCCAGTAATGCATACTAAAGGCGTAGAATCAATCTGGGCATCAGTGATACCAGTAACCAAATTTGTTGCTCCAGGTCCTGAGGTTGCTATTACTACTCCAACTTTACCTGAGGCACGAGCATATCCTTGAGCAGCATGGGTCGCACCCTGTTCATGCCGAACCAAAATATGATTAAGTTTGTCCCTGTACTTAAATAATTCATCATATACTGGCATAATAGCTCCTCCAGGATAACCATATAATAACTCTACTTCTTCTGACAATAAAGAACGAATAACAGCCTCTGCTCCAGAAATTATTGATTCTCCAGAATTTGAATATTCTTTAGTATTACTTTTACCTTTTTTCATTCATTAATTTTATCTGTAACACATCCTTCAGACGCATTAGAAACATTATTGACATACTTTACCATTATTCCCATAGAGAATTTATTTGGTGGTTTAACCCATTTTTTATTTCTAGATTCAAGTTTATTTTTCGACAAATTCACATCAATTAAATTATTTTCTGCATCAATGGATATAATGTCTCCATCTTTAATTAAAGCTATAGGTCCACCTTCTTGAGCCTCAGGAACAACATGTCCAACAACAAATCCGTGAGTACCTCCAGAGAAACGACCATCAGTAATTAAAGCGACATCTTTTCCAAGTCCAGCTCCCATAAGAGCAGCTGTTGGTTTTAACATCTCAGGCATACCTGGTCCTCCTTTTGGCCCTTCATACCTAATTACAACAACATCTCCTTTTTTTACAATTCCTTTTTTTATTCCATCATTGGCTGCATATTCACCATCAAAAACTCTTGCAGGGCCTTTAAAATAAAAACCTTCTTTTCCTGTAATTTTTGCAACTGCACCTTGCGGCGCTAAATTTCCATAAAGAATTCTAATATGTCCAGTTGACTTTATTGGTTTATCAAGAGGTCTTATCAAATTCTGATCTTTGGTTAACGAGCTGGTTTTAGATAAATTTTCAGCTAAAGTTTTTCCTGTAACTGTTAAACATTCACCATGAAGCATATTGTTTTCTAGCATAAATTTAAGAACAGCGGGTATCCCTCCTACTTTATGTAAATCTTTCATTAAATATTTACCACTGGGTTTTAAGTCAGCTAAAAAAGGTGTTTTATCACTTATAGATTGAAAATCATTTAATTTTAAATCTATATTTGCTGCTTTTGCTATTGCTAAAAAATGCAGTACTGCATTTGTAGATCCGCCAAGAACAGATATTAAGCGCAATGCGTTTTCTAAAGACTTTTTTGTTACGATTTGAGAAGGTAAAATATTCTTTTTTATTAGAGTATCCACAGTGTCTCCTATCAAATTACACTCATCAATCTTATCGGAACTTTTTGCTGGATTTGATGAACTAAAAGGAACTGACATGCCAAGAGCTTCAATTGCAGAGGCCATGGTATTAGCAGTATACATTCCTCCACAAGCACCTGCGCCTGGACATGATTTTCTAATAACACATTTGTATTCATTTTCATCAATTTTTCCAGAAACTTTTTCACCCCATGCCTCAAATGCAGAGACTACATCTAATTCTTTGCCATTATGATTTCCTGAATCAATAGTTCCTCCATAAACTAATACACCAGGTCTATTTAATCGGAGCATAGCCATCAATGCTCCGGGTAAATTTTTATCACATCCAACAACTGTTACAATACCATCATATGACATTCCTTGCACTACTGATTCAATAGAATCTGCAATAATATCTCGTGAGGGCAATGAAAATCTCATTCCCGGAGTACCCATTGAAATACCATCACTTATTCCAATAGTATTAAAAATTAAGCCTATTAAACCTTTAGCATTTATTGACTTTTTAATATTTAATGAAAGTTGATTTAAATGCATATTACATGGATTACCTTCATATCCAGTACTTGCAATCCCTATAAATGGTTTTTTAAAATCCTCTTCATTCAAACCTATTGCATGAAGCATTGCCTGAGCAGCAGGTTGAGTAGGATCTTGAGTTACAATTCTACTGTATTTATTATAAGGCATTAAAAAAAATTTGAAGTGAAATTAAAAAGGTGGAATTGAATAATGTGTTCTGTTTAAAATAGAAGTATTATATTCAAAATAAAATTATATTATTTAAATTACTGATTTTCAATTAATTAAATAGTTTCGGAAAAGACATTCAATTAGAAAAATTAGTTGACAAAAATCACTATAATTTTATTTTATAAAATACTTCCATTAATATTGTAAATCTAACTTATTTTTGACAAATCTTTTAAAATTTAATTATGCAGATGTTAAAAAACGCTTTAGATACAGATATAGAAAATATTTATACTAATCAGAAAAATTTTTTTTCTCAGCAAAGAACGCTCCCAATAAAATATCGGAGAGAAATATTAAAAAAACTCTTGTTTGCCATCAGGGAAAATGAAAAAAGAATTCATGATGCGCTATATAATGATCTTCGTAAATCAGGATTTGAGTCATTAACAACCGAAACTATCTTGGTTGAAAAAGAAATAAAAAAAATGATTAAAATGCTTCCTGTTTGGAGTAGACCTAAAAGAGTAAAAAGCAGTCTTTTAAATTTCCCCTCTCGTGATTTTATAGTTCCAGAGCCATATGGTAATGTATTAATAATAACTCCTTGGAATTATCCTTTTCAATTAGCAATGACCCCTTTAGTTGGAGCTGTTGCAGCAGGAAACACAGTTGTTTTAAAGCCTTCTGAATCATCAGAAAATACAAGTTTAATAGTTTCTGAAATTATTAATTCAGTTTTTGATTCCTCACATGTAAGTGTTGTTCAAGGTGATGCATCTGTTGCTTCAACACTTTTGAAAAAAAGGTGGGACTATATTTTTTACACTGGAAGTACAGCGGTTGGGAAAATTGTTGCAAAAGCTGCTGCTGAAAACTTAACTCCAACTACTTTAGAATTGGGAGGTAAAAGTCCATGTATTATCGATGAGACTGTCCCAATAAAAAAAACTGCCAAGAGAATTGTTTGGAGTAAATATATAAACTGTGGTCAAACATGTATTGCCCCTGATTATTTAGTTGTTCAAAAAAGTATAAAATCTATTTTAGTCAACAATTTGATTAATGAGATAAAATCTGCTTTTGGAAAAAATCCAATTAATTCTCCAGATTATGGGAGAATTATACACAAAAAACACTTTAATAAATTAAAGTTATCATTAAATAATCAAAAAATTCTTTATGGCGGAATTCAAGATGAGAAACAATTATATTTTGGTCCGACACTTGTAGATGAACCTCCAAATGAAAGTATTTTAATGCGAGAAGAAATATTTGGTCCAATACTACCAATTATTTCTTTTGATTCTGAAAATGAGATGCATCATATTTTAAAAGGAAGAGAAAAGCCGCTGGCTTTTTATATATTTTCTAATAAAAAAAATTTTATAGACAATATTTTTAAAAGGTATTCATTCGGAGGTGGAGTGGCAAACGATGCAATTGTTCATTTTGCAAATGACAATCTTCCCTTTGGTGGAATTGGAAATAGTGGAATGGGAGAATATCATGGAAAATATAGCTTTAAAATTTTCTCACATTACAAACCTATAGTAAAACGTTCTTTCTTGTTTGACTTACCTCAAAGATATGCTCCATATCCAAAATCACTTTCCTTCTTAAAGTTTTTAATTAATCGCCTATGAAGTCTGAGAAAATAGTTAGTAAGGCTATAGATTTTAGAAGATCCATTAGACATTATGATCCGGATCTTGAAATTGATGAAGAAATTGTTAAAAAATGTGTCAAGCAAGCTGTTTTGGCTCCAAATAGCAGTAATCTACAACTTTGGCAATTTTATCATATAATTGACAACAAAATTATCGATGAATTGTCAAAATCTTGTTTTAATCAACCAGCAGCAAGAACTTGTAAACAACTTGTTGTATTTGTAGTAAGAAAAGATCTTTGGAAAAAAAGAGCAAATGCAAATGCAGATTTTATTAAGAGAACATTCCTTAGCGATAAGGATAATTCTAAAAGGCGAAATAAAATGGCTATTAATTATTATAAAAAACTAATACCTGCTATTTATTCTGATTTTTTTGGTGTTTTTGGATTTATAAAATATTTAATTGCCTTTTTTACAGGAATTTTTCGTCCAATATATAGACAGGTTCGTAAATCTGATTTGAGAATTGTCGCTCATAAAAGCTGTGCTTTAGCCGCAGAAAACTTCATGGTAAGTATGGCCGCATATGGATATGACACTTGTCCTATGGAAGGATTTGATTCGCTAAGAACTAAAAGGATTTTAAAGTTACCAAATAGCTCAGAAATTAATATGATTATAAGTTGCGGAAAAAGATCTGAAAAAGGAGTTTATGGGCCTAGATTTAGAATTCCATTCGATCAAATTTATTTTCGGAAATAATCTAGTTCATTTCAAAATAAATTATTTCTCCCTTCCTCTTTTGAGCTAAAATAGACATTGAAAATCCATCTAAAATTAGCACTCTTGGATACCCTCCTGTTACTTGACAATCTGCCATTGAAACCAATAAAACTCCCTTCGGTGTTAATTGAATAGTTCCTGGAAATATTGCAGAGCTATTAAGATGTATTCTATTTTTTAATTTATCATCTCCTTCCAAATGATATCCCATTCGATCATTAATACCTATGGTAAAATACTTTTTGAATAAACGTTCCTTAATATCTGAGGAGATAGTATCCCAATCTGGGCCTTTTGATACATTTAAATTATCTGTCAAGTAGTAATCCTCAGTTATATCATTCAAATCATAATTAACATTATCAGACTTACCGTCAATAAAGAACTCATCGCCCTTTTCTAAAATCTTTTTTTTTGTAACAGGGTAATAATACGAACTACTTCCCAAAACTGGTGAAACTTTCAAACCGCCTCTGAAGGAAATATATGTTCTTACACCTGAATGGCAGTTTCCGAATTTAACTATATCACCTAAATTGCACTCAAAAGGCTTATTAATAGGCATTTTATCTTTATTTAGATAAACATCCATTGGTGCTCCACTATAAGCTAATTTTGTTTTACCTTCAATGATTAGTGTAGGTCCCTTTAAGGTTGTCTCAATCAAACATTTCTGATAATCATTACCCACTAACTTATGTGCAAATTTGAAGGCTATTTTATCCATTGGACCAGATAAGGGAACTCCTTTATGCCTATAACCTGTCCTTCCAATATCTTGAATAGTTGAAAAAAAACCTGGCTCTATTATTTTAATCTTTGACATTAAAAATATTGAATGATGGTAGATTTTTTTTAAAACTTTGTTTTGATGCCTTTTCATACTCATCTATTGAAATTTTCTTAAATGAAAATTTATCTCCAATAGATGCGAAACAATTAGGATCTCTCTTGGGGTGAAAGAAAACAGTTGGTGTGATCCCAATTACATGCCAGCCTCCTGGGCTACTTTGAGGATAAATACCAGCATAACCACCACCAATAGCTAATGATCCCTTTCGCACTTTAAGAGTTGGCTCTACTTTTCTCTTTAACTGCATAGATCTTGGCAGCCCTATTAAGTAACAAAAACCAGGTAAAAATCCATAGAACTGAACTGTTAATTCTAACTCACAAATTTTTTTTACATAGTTTTTTGTTTTTGATTCGTCATTGTTAAAATATTTTAGCAAATCTGATGAAAAGTTATTCTCAAAACAAACAGGTATTTCCCAATGTTTATATTTAAAATCATTCCTCTTAAATAATATAATATTATAAGCCTCTAAAAGATTTTTCTTAATTGAATTTATGTTGGTAATATTTTTAAAAAAAATTGTTAGAGAATCACTAGTTAGCACTAAATCTTCTAAATCTTTTTTAAAAAAATTAGCAATATAATCTCTGAAAGATAATCGAGAAAGAATTTCAATTTGAGAAATAGATGGTTTGTCAAATTTTATAATCAATGCTTTTGACCCATATGGTAAAAATAAGAGTCTACTTTCCATTTCCACTCTTTTTAATGATCATAGCGTGTAATTTTTTTACATAATGATCGGCATTTAATGTGTCGCCATGAAGGCAAACAGTATCAATTTCTAGTAAGATTTTATCTCCAGTTATTGTAGTTACTTCGCCTTTAAAAAATTCTAAAATTTGATTTTTTATCTCAGAAAAATTTGAAAAAACAGAACCTTTTAATGATCTATCTAATAAACTGTAATCATTTTCATACCTTCTATCTGCAAAACCTTCTTTCCAGACTGAATAATTGTTTGATTTAAAAAGATCTATAATTTTACCTGAACCTGAAGGCAAATAAACAATTGAAACATTTCGATATTCTTTTATAACCTCTAAATATTCCATAGCTAAGTTTAAATCTTTAGCCATTTCATTATATAAAGCTCCATGAGCTTTAATGTGATTCCATCTTGCATTTAACTCATTTGCTACCTCTTGAAATAAATCTAATTGAGTTCTAATTGAATTTTGGAACTCTTTTTTATTTGTATATGCAGAAATTCTACCAAAATTATTATGATCATAATAAGATGGATGTGCTCCTACTCTAACATTATATTTTTTAGCTAAAGAAATAGTTTTAGTTATGGTGTTTCGGTTGCCAAAATGTCCTCCGCAGGCTATATTACAAGAAGTGATCCAAGGCAATATTTTATTGTCATTCCCTATCTCTTCTCCTAAATCACAGTTTAAATCAAACATCTATAACAAAAGTTAAATAAATACACCTAAATTCTTGAGACCCAAAAAAATATAAAACACCAGAATAAAAGTAAGGGTAACCTTAATTAAAAATTGATTCTTAAAATGACCTTTAAGATTATTGCTATTAACTAATAAAAGTAAAAAAAGACCTATAATAGGAAGTAATAAACCATTAAAAAATTGAGCTAATTGAATTATGGCTATGGGATTTAAGCCTAATGATGAAAAAATTGTCCCTGTAATCAAAACAAATAAGAAGATAAATTTTGATCTATTTTCTCTCTGTTTCCAATTAAAACACTCAGAAACTACATAAGATGCTGCTAATGGAGCTGTTATTGCTGAACTTAATCCTGCACCAAAAAGTCCAATTGAAATAAAATATTCAGATAATTCACCATAAATTGGTGATAAACTAATACCCAAATCGGAAACTGATTCAACAGATTTTAAACCTGAATTTGCCGCTGCCAATACTATACACAAAGAAATTAAACCGCCTATAGAAACTGAAATTATTGTATCCATTCTTATTTGTTTAAAATCAGTTACACTAGACATGTTTTTTACTAGCGCAGAGTGTAAAAAGAGGTTATAAGGCACAATTGTTGTTCCCATAACAGAAAGTAATAATGTTAATTGATTAGTGTTGAATCTAGGAATAAATAGTCCGCTTAAAATACTTAAGAAATCAGGCTTAGTTATAATTGCAGCAAAAATGAAAGAAAAACTCATGAAAACTACAATTATCAATAATATTTTCTTTATCAATTCTGAACTACCAATTAAATAAATAATTGATATTAAAAAACAAATAATTAAAGGTAAAATGTCAAAACTTAACAAGTCAAAGAATTTAGAACCAATTATTTGTTGAATTCCAATTTTAGCACCTGTAATATTTCCTGCTTCATATGCTGAGTTACCAAAAAAAATAGCTGAAATTAATAATATAATTAGCGACCATTTTTTTAATGGTGTATTAGAATGTTCTAAAAGAACCTGAGCAAGTCCTTTTTTAGTTTCCCAACTAATTTTTGCAGCGATATTTTGAGTTATAATGGTAATAATTACTGAAAATAATATTGCCCAAAGAAGCAACGTGCCTGAATTTACACCAACTATTGTACAAACTGTTAGTGTTCCAGGGCCTATAAAAGCAGCTGTAATTAATATCCCAGGACCAAGACGAAAAAAATTTTTCCTCATTAACTCTTAAAATGTTATTGAAAATTAACTAATTAAAATGAAGAATAATTAGTGAGACCCTCTTTTAACCATTTTTCAAATTCATTAGCGCTTGAGTATTGTATTGTGGAATTTAATAAAGTCATGTCTGGACTCATAGTTATATAAAATGGTTGTGAAGCTGTTTTGAAATTCAAAATTTGAAAAGCAGACCACTTCTCGCCTATTGTCTCTACAGAGAAAACTTTACCATTGAAATATTTAAAATTAAACATCTGATCATCGCTAAGTTTTTGCCTGTCATCAACATACAATGATATAAGAACATATTCCTCATTAAGAATATTATAAATACTTGGCTTTGACCATACATTCTCTTCCATCCTTCTACAATTAACACATGCCAAACCAGTAAAATCAATTAGTATAGGTTTGTTTATTTTCTTAGCATACTCCAGACCAGAATAAAAATCTTTATAGCAATTTAGTCCTAAGGGACATTCTCCTTCGGTTTCATAAACGCTATAGAACGTTGGCGGATTAAATCCACTTAATAGGGATAATTTGTTAGTTGATTTAAATAATCCTTGAGAAAGATAAATTGCAAAAAGGAAAAATAAAATGCCAAGTCCTTTGTACGAATAATCCTTTCTATTGTCTTTTTTTTCGAATGGAAATCTATATACTCCAAATAAATTGGCAGCAAGAAATATTGAGATTAAAACCCATATGCCTACAAAAATTTCTCTTTTTAATATGCCCCAATTTGAGACTAAATCTGCGTTTGATAAAAATTTTAAAGCCAGAGCCAGTTCAAGAAACCCTAGTATGATTTTAAACTTGTTCATCCAACCCCCTGATTTTGGTATATTTTTTACCATACTTGGGAAAAATGATAAAAATGAAAATGGTAATGCCAGTGCTAATCCAAAGCCTAAAATTGCTACGGTTAAGTCAGTAGCTCCTGAATCGACAGTTAATGATCCAACAAGTAAGGATCCAAGAATTGGTCCTGTACATGAAAAAGAAACTATTGCCAATGTTAATGCCATAAAAAAGATACCAGCCAAATTGGTGATTTCTGAAGAAGAATCAGATTTGTTTAACCAACTGGTGGGTAGGGTTATCTCATAATAACCAAAAAATGAAAATGCAAAAAATATAAATACTCCAAAAAATATTATGTTAACTACAACATTAGTTGAAAGAGTGTTCAAAATTTGAGGGTCAATAAATTCAAAGAAGTGAAATGGAACTGAGAGTAACAAGTAGATTAATACTATAAAAAATCCATACATAAAAGATCTGAATGCTCCCTGTCTTTTTGAACTACTTTGATTCAAGAAATATGAAACTGTAATTGGTATCATCGGAAATATACATGGAGTTAACAATGCAATGATGCCTGCGAAAAAGCCAAGAAAAAATAGATTAATAAAGCCACCATAGCCTTCATTAGGTGAATTTTTATTTAAACGATAGGAGTCTTTAAGGTCTAAAATTAATTCATTAGATCGTGCTTTGCTTGCATTATCAATTGTTAAATTTACTCTGCTTTTAAATCCATCTCTTAATATAAATTCAAAATTTTCTTTTCTAAAAACACATAATTTTTCATCACATGACTGATATAGTATCTGCCCATTTACAATTCCTGTTTGATCATCTACAAGTTTTATTTTTTGCGTAAAAAAAGCTTGATTCTTAAAAAAAGAAAGATCCATTTTAAAAAATGGATCATATTCTACAATTGGTTCCTCTTCAATAGTCAAGCCAATTAATTGAATTTTGGAATCAATCTGATTAAAATTAAATTCAGTCGGAAGAGCATCCCCTTCAGGTAAATTTTGTGAATACAGATACCATCCTGAGATAATTTTTGCTTTAAAATTCAATTGATATTCTATATCTGATAGTTTTTCAAAAGAGGTTGTCCATTTGACTGGTTCGTTAAAACTAGATGTGCTATCATTTTGTATTTCAGAAAAACTCTTTAGTGGTGTCACCCATTTAGCAGGATCCTGTCCTATAACTAGAGATATGGATAATAAACAAATAAAAGTGAATAGTTTTTTCATAATTTTCCTTTATTCAGGTTTTAAGAGTAATTAAAAAAGAGTTTTTGGGATCAGACTTTGCAATAAATTTCCTATCACATCTTTTCCCTATCACCCAAACAATGTTTTTGCCTGAGCACAATAGCCATTGACTCTCCTTCTCAACCTTTGAAAACTTTTCATCTTTAAAATATTTGCTTATCATTTTTCTTCCATTCATTCCTGTTGGATAAAAATAATCTCCGTTTGACCATTTCCTTATAGTTAAAGGAAAATTTAGTTTATCAAGAGATAAATAAGCTTGGTTTTTTTTAAAGGAATTAACATTAACTCCTTGATCAAAATTCAAGCTAACTGGCAGATTAATAGAACGAGTGTCGCCATCAATAAAATAACTCTCACTTTGTTTATTTGATCTCTTGCTTAGAATTAAAACCTTTCGATTTTTTATTAAACAATGCGTGTTTGACTCTAGATATTTTCCTGATTGAGAATCAGGTAAAGATCTAAGAGCATTCATGTCAGTAAAGCCGTATTTGGAAAAAATTTCAAATAAGTAAAATTCAATAGGTTCTAGATCCTTTAATGCATTTATATTAATTTCAATATGATTACCAACTTCACAAAAATAAGTCTGCTTGAAACTTTTAACTAGGGCGTAAGAAGCTTTATATGAACTTGATAATCTTTTAATTGTATTGTGAAAGTTCTCGATAAAATTTGGTTTAATTAACTTAAGTTTAGATGTAACATCATGTCTAATAAGATTTCTATAGTAGTCTAAACTTTTATTCGTGCTATCTTCTCTCCATTTAATTCTATTTTTTTTGGCATAAGCAATGATTTCTTCTTTACTAAAAATAAGCATTGGCCTATTGGCATGGTGTTTTTTAGCAGGTATTCCTAACAGACCCTTTAAACCAGTGCCTCTAGACAAATTAATCATAAATGTTTCAAGGCTGTCATCTAAGTGATGTGCTGTTATTATTTTTGAAAAACCATAAATCTCTAATAGGTTATTAAACCATGAGTACCTCAATTGTCTTGCTGCCATTTGGATTGAAATTTTTTTATGATTTGAATAAAAGTCAGTTGCAAGATTTGCTTCAAAATAATTACAATCTATTTTGCTAGAGAATGAAGATACGAAAGCAGCATCATTCTGGCTTTCTTTTCCCCGAAGGTTAAAATTACAATGCGCTATAGAGAATCGTATTTTTGATTTATGCAATAAATCAATTAATACCATGCTATCAACACCTCCACTAATAGCCAAAAGGCAATTATCCCTAAAAGAAATATCAAGAGAAGAAAGTTGTTCTTTAAATCTTGTTAGCATCATGCAAATTTAATACTTACAATTTAAAAAAATCGTTTCTAAAACTTTATTAAAAAAATTATATATTTGCGATGTGAATTTTAAATACAGAAATATTAAAAGTCCTAAGCACTCAAAGCGTGCTTTTCTTCGTGCCCGCCCGCTAGGGTGTATTTCTTTATAGGAAACCTAGGTGAGTCCGGTTTCATTTTAATTCTATTTCATTAATTTTTTTAAACATTAATCTTGGATATTTTAATCGCTTCAAAAAAGCATATCAAATATGCTAATATAATTTCAGAGACTATCGAATCTTCAGCAAAAGCTAGAGATACAGGAATTGCTTTGAGAACCCCAGATTATATTATCAAAAAAATTAAAAATAAAAATGCAATTATATGTCTTGACGGAGATAAATTTGTTGGATTCTGTTATATAGAAATATGGGGGCACGGAAATTATGTAGCTCACTCTGGACTTATAGTTTCTCCAAAATACAGAGGCTTAGGATTAGCTAAAAAAATAAAAACAAAAACGTTCATCCATTCAAAGAAAAAATATCCTAATTCAAAAATTTTTGGTATCACAACTGGGATTGCTGTTATGAAAATAAATTATTCCTTAGGATATAAACCTGTACCTTTCTCTGAATTAACCGATGATCCTGAATTTTGGAATGGTTGTAAAACTTGTAAAAATTTTGATGTCCTGACAAGAACGAATAAAAAAATGTGTCTTTGTACAGGAATGATTCATGACCCAAATGAAAAAAAATAAAACATGAAAAAAATAGTATTAGCATATAGTGGCGGTCTTGACACCTCATATTGCTTAAAAAAATTTACTGAAGACAATTATGAAGTTCATGCGATAACGATAGATACTGGAGGCTTTTCAGAAGTAGAAAAAAATAAAATCAAAAAAAGGGCAATTTCAATTGGAGCTAAAAAGTATAGCTCAATTATATCCAAACAATCTTATTATGAAAAAATAATTAAGTATTTAATCTATGGTAATGTTCTAAGAAATAACACCTACCCTTTATCAGTCAGTGCAGAGAGAATAATTCAAGCTCTTGAAATAATTAAATACGCAAAAGATAATAACATAAAATTGGTTGCGCATGGAAGTACTGGTGCTGGAAATGATCAAATAAGATTTGATATGATTTTTCAAATATTAGCTCCTGAAATCAAAATAATTACACCAATTAGGGATGGAAATATATCTAGGCAGGAAGAAATAAAGTTTTTGAAACAAAAGGGTGTGAAAATAAAATGGAGCGAAGCTAAATATTCTATAAACAAGGGTTTATGGGGAACAACTATTGGCGGAGATGAAACTTTGACTTCACATAAATCTCTTCCTGAAAGTGCATATGTCAAGATTTTACAAAAAAAAGAATTTAAAAAAATCTCACTCACTTTTTACAAAGGAGAAGTTTTTAAGCTAAATGGAAAAAAAATGAGTCCAATTAAAATTATTGAAAAACTATCCTTAATATGCTCCCAATATGGAATTGGTAGAGATGTCCATGTCGGAGACACCATAATAGGAATTAAAGGAAGAGTGGGATTTGAGGCTGGTGGCCCATTAGTTATTATAAAATCCCATCATTTACTAGAAAAACATACTTTGACTAAGTGGCAACAGTTTCAAAAGGAACAGATATCAAGCTTTTATGGCATGCTATTACATGAAGGCCAATTTTTAGATCCAGTTTTAAGAGACATAGAAGTCTTTTTAAAAAGTTCTCAAAAAAATGTTTCTGGTGAAGTTTTAATTAAACTTTACCCCAAAAGATTTGAACTAGAAGGTATTAATTCTAAAAATGATTTAATGTCTAGCTCATTTGCTTCATATGGAGAATCTAATACAAAATGGAGTGCTGAAGATGTTAAAGGATTTATTAAAATAATATCAAATCAAAATAAAATTTTTCAATATGTCCATTCAAAAAAATAAAGTAAAAGTAGGAATAATAGGAGGTTCTGGATATACTGGAGGTGAATTAATAAGACTCTTAATAAACCACTCAAAAGTAGAATTAGTGTTTGTTCAAAGCAAAACCAATAAAGGAAAGTATATTCAGGAAATACATACCGACTTAATTGGTCAGGCCAAAATAAAATTTGTCAGTAAAATAGATAATAAAATAGATCTTTTGTTTCTCTGTGTTGGGCATAATCAGTCTAAAAAATTCCTAGATAACAATAAAGTTGATAAAAAGACTAAAATAATTGACTTAAGCCAAGACTTTAGAGTGAATTCAATGTATAATGAAAGAAAATTTATTTACGGGCTGCCAGAACTAAATAAAGATAAAATTATCGAATCCTCCTCAATTGCTAACCCAGGTTGCTTTGCAACTGCAATACAGCTAGGTCTTTTACCTTTTGCTGTTAATAATAATCTAAATGGTGAAATTAATATAAATGCAATAACTGGTAGTACTGGAGCTGGAGTGAAACTTTCAGAAACATCACATTATAGTTGGAGAAATAATAACGTTTCATGGTACAAATCATTTAATCATCAACATCTTAATGAAATAAATTTAAATTTAAAGTTTTTAAATAAAAAACAACATGAAATAGTATTAATACCTATTAGAGGAAATTTTACGAAAGGTATTTTTTGCACTATGTATTTTAAAAACAAATTAACCCTTGATCAAGTTAAAATGTTATATAAAAATTATTATAAAAATTCAAGCTTTGTTCATGTCTCTAAAAATGAAATTGATTTAAAACAAGTTTTAAATACTAATAATTGTATCATTCATCTAAAAAAAGAGGGAGAAAGAATTTTAATTACTTCAATAATTGATAATTTGATTAAAGGTGCAGCTGGACAAGCAATACAAAACATGAATCTAATGTTTGGTTTAGATGAAGATTTAGGTCTTAAGTTAAAAAGTTCGTTTTTTTAAATTTTATTATGAGTTTATTTAAAGTTTATCCTTTGTACAATGTTAATCCTAAATATGGAGAAGGATGCTATGTTTATGATGATAAAAACATTAAATATCTAGATCTCTACGGTGGACATGCAGTAATTTCAATTGGTCATAGTCATCCTGTATATATTGATAGTTTAACAAATCAATTAAAAAAAATTGGATTTTACTCTAATTATATTGTGAATGAACTTCAGGAAAACTTGTCAAAAAGAATTATTGATCTCTCTAGAATTAAAAACTATAAAATATTTTATTGTAATAGTGGTGCAGAAGCTGTTGAAAATGGTTTAAAGTTAGCATCGTACAAAACAAAAAAAAGAAAAATAATAGCTTTTAAAAATTCTTTTCACGGAAGATCTTGTGCTGCTATAGCTTGTACAGATAATAACAAAATTCAATCAAAATTAAGCGCACAAGTAGATGTTTCTTTCTTGCCCTTTAACAACACAAAACTTTTAGAAAATAAACTAGCTGAAAATGATGTTTGTGCTGTGATTATTGAATCAATTCAAGGCGTAGGAGGTTTGGACGAACCAACTACAGTATTTATGAATGATGTTGAAAGTTTAACTAAGAAATATGGATCTTTACTTATAGCTGATGAGGTTCAATCAGGTTTTGGAAGAACTGGTGATTTCTTTGCTTTTCAAAAACATAAGATCAAACCTGATATTGTAACAATTGCAAAAGGTATGGGTAATGGATTTCCAGTTGGAGGGATCCTTGTCTCTGATAAAATAAAAGAAGAATATGGCCTTTTAGGAAGTACCTTTGGAGGTAATCACCTAGCATGCTCAAGTTCACTTGCCGTTCTTAATGTAATTGAACAAGAGAGGCTAATGAAAAACGCAAAGAATATGGAAAAATATTTTAGAAAATCTGCATCCAAAATTAATAGTGTTAAAGTTAAAGGAAGAGGTTTGATGTTAGGGCTTGAATTTGATTTTGAAGTTAAAAAACTTAGAGATGATTTAATTTATAAAAAGCATATTTTTACTGGAGGTAGTGCAAATAAGAATCTTCTAAGAATTTTACCTCCTCTAAATATTAAAGAAAATGACTTTGATAAATTCTTTAAAGCATTAAAGGAATTGTTATGAAAGATTTTATTTATATAGAAGATTTACCTGATTTTGAAAAATCAGTCTCGGAGGCAATAGCTCTAAAAAATAATTCTTTGAAATTTAATTCGCTAGGACAAAATAAATCATTAGGGATGCTGTTTTTTAATCCTAGTCTTAGAACAAGATTAAGTACACAAAAGGCTGCACACAATTTAGGCCTTAAAACAATGGTAATGAATTTTAATGACGAAGGTTGGAAGTTAGAATTTGAAGATGGGGTTGAAATGAGTGCTTCTTCTTCTGAACATATTAAAGAGGCAGCAGCGGTGATTTCTCAATACTGTGATATGGTAGCAATAAGAGCATTTGCTTCTTTAAATGATAAAAAAACTGATGAAAGTGAATTGGTTCTAAATAATTTTGTTAGGTACTCCAGTGTTCCAATTATCAATATGGAAAGTGCTACAGCTCATCCATTGCAAGCACTAGCTGATGCCATCACAATTAAAGAACATAAAACATCAGATCGTCCTAAAGTAGTTTTAACATGGGCTCCGCATCCAAAACCTTTACCACATGCTGTTGCAAACTCATTTATAAAAATGATAAAAAAAATAAACGCTGATTTTGTCATTGCTCGTCCTGAAGGCTACAGTTTAAATTCAAAAATTGAAAATCAAGTTAGATCTACCTCAGATCAAAAAGAGGCTTTGGAAAATGCAGATTTTGTATATGCAAAAAACT